>NZ_JBHTMX010000091.1:0-11584 GCF_042679725.1 Methylopila musalis | reverse complement strand
CGGGCGCGCAGGGCCGGGGCGCGCTCGGCGGCTTCCGCCACCAGCGGCGCGACGCGCGAGCCGGGCGAGGCCTTGGGCAGGTTGAGGGCGATCAGCTCGCGCATGTGGGCGTCGCGGGAGGCGCCGGTGCGCCCGCCCATGACCACCGCCACCACGGCGCGGCCGTTGCTCTTGACCGAGGTCAGCAGGTTGAAGCCCGACGCGTTGGTGTAGCCGGTCTTGATGCCGTCCACGCCCTCGACGCGGCCGAGCAGGCGGTTGTGGTTCGGCATGGCGCGGCCGGCGAAGTTGAACACGCGGGTGCTGAAGTAGCCGTAATAGCGCGGGAACCGGTCCTGAATCGCCCGGCCGAGCACGATGAGGTCGCGCGCGGTGGTGACGTGGGACGGGTTCGGCAGGCCGGACGCGTTGCGATAGACGGAGTTGTTCATGCCGAGCGCGCGCGCCTTGCGCGTCATGCGTTCGGCGAAGGCGCTCTCGGAGCCCTCGAGGTTTTCCGCGACCGCGCAGGCGACGTCGTTGGCGGACTTGGTGACGAGGGCGCGGATGGCGTCGTCCACGGCGATGGTCTGGCCGGCGCGCATGCCGAGCTTGGAGGGCGGCATGGCCGAGCAGCGCGCGCTCATGGTGAAGCGGGTGTCGAGGCCGATACGGCGGCGCTCAAGGTCCTCGAAGGCGAGATAGAGCGTCATGACCTTGGTCACGGACGCGGGGAAGCGCTGGGCGTCGGCGTTGCGCTCGAACAGGGTGCGGCCGGTCTTGGCGTCCACCACGATCGAGGCGTAGGCCGAGCTCGCGGTGATCGAGGACGGGGCCGCGACCGAGGCGATCGCCGGCCGCTTGGAGCGCACGACCTTCTTCTTGGCGCGGGCCTCGGCGTCGCCGATCCCGGCGCCGAGCGCTCCAAGAACGACCGTCGCCGAAATGAGGGTGGAGAGGAGACGGCCGCCTCGCTTCGATACGCAACACGAAATCATAACGCCTGTCCCGCCTGCTCGGTCCGGCCTTGGCCGAACGTCGTTCGCCATCGCCGCGCGTCGCCGGGCTTGTCGAACGGCGCGCGCCGAAGCGGCCCGCACGACGATTCCCCATTGAGGCGCGACGCCCCGCTGGTTCCTGCGAGGCTGTCAACGACGCTACGGAGACGCGGTTACGGAGGGGTTAAACGCGGATTTTTGTGCAGTGCAAAAATGATCGTTGACATCGATGTTGCAGCGCATATATCACCGTTGTCGGGACGCAAACGGCGTCCTGTCCCGCCGTCGATCACACCGACCTCGACGGCGCACGCCAGGCGTAACGGCCTTGCGGCGTGCGGACCACGAGCCAGCGCAAGCAGGAGAAGCAGGATGACGACCGCGAATTTTGAAGACGTTCAGAAGCTCAGCAAGGAAAACGTCGATCTGGCTCTCAAGAGCTTCGGCGTGGTGAGCAAGGGCTTCCAGGCGATCGCCGTGGAAGTGGCCGACTACTCGAAGAAGTCCTTTGAGGATGGCGCGGCTCACCTTGAGAAGCTGTTCGGCGTGAAGAGCTTCGACAAGGCGCTCGAAGTGCAGTCGGCTTACGCCAAGTCGGCCTACGAGACCTATGTCGCCAAGGCGACCAAGATCAGCGAGCTTTACGCCGATCTCGCCAAGGAAAGCTACAAGCCGCTCGAGACCGCCTTCGCCAAGGCGAAGTAATATCGAGATGTCCGGCGCCGGTTTCCGGCGCCGCGGCGATTGAACAGGGTCCGTTTCGGCGCGCGTCGCCGGACGGGCCCTTTTTCATGCCCGATCTGCTTTTTCGTCGTCTCCGAGGCCCGCGCAAGCGGGCTTTTTTTATCGCCGCGAGCGCTTACCTGTGACAGCGGACGATCCTTCGCGCTCTGGCGCCTCCCGAAAACCGGGGCTAGGATCGTGCGACGCGGCTCGCGTGCGCCGCAGAAAGCGCCGCTTGTCGAATGTGAATCCGGGTCAGGAGGACCGACCGGGAACGATGACGGACGGCGCGCTTTCAATCCGTCGCAGCGATGCGGCGCTGACCCCTTTCACCCGACCGACGACGTTGGGCCCGCGCCGCGAGGACGGCGGCCCGGGCACGGCCGTGGTGACGCGCACGCGCCCCAAGGTGAAGCGTCCGAGTCTCTATCGGGTTCTTATCCTGAACGACGACTACACCCCCATGGAGTTCGTCGTTCATGTGCTCGAGCAGTTCTTTCAGAAAGACCGTGAGGCGGCGACCATGATCATGTTGCACGTCCACAATCACGGCGCGGGGGAATGCGGGGTTTATACGTACGAGGTGGCTGAGACCAAGGTCACGCAGGTGATGGATTTCGCGCGAAAGCATCAGCATCCGTTGCAGTGCGTCATGGAAAAGAAGTGAGGTGATCCGTTGCCGTCGTTTTCGCGCAGCCTTGAACAGTCCCTCCATCGCGCTCTCGCCTTCGCCAACGAGCGCCGGCACGAATACGCGACCCTGGAGCACCTGCTGCTGTCCCTGATCGACGATCAGGACGCCGCCGCCGTCATGAAGGCGTGCAACGTCGATCTGGAGATCCTGCGGCGCAATCTGGTCGAATATGTCGACACCGAGCTCGACAATCTGGTGGGCGACACCAGCGAGGATTCCAAGCCGACCGCCGGCTTCCAGCGCGTGATCCAGCGCGCGGTGATCCACGTCACCTCGTCGGGCCGCGAGGAGGTCACGGGCGCCAACGTGCTGGTGGCGATCTTCGCCGAGCGCGAGAGCCACGCCGCGTTCTTCCTGCAGGAGCAGGACATGACGCGCTACGACGCGGTCAACTACATCAGCCACGGCATCGCCAAGCGGCCGGGCATGAGCGAGGCGCGCCCCGTGCGCGGCGCCGAGGACGAGGCCGCGACCAGCGGCGACGAGGCTGGCGCGCCAAAGAAAAAGGCTGACGCGCTCGATGCTTACTGCGTGAACCTCAATAAGAAGGCGAGGGAAGGCAAGGTCGATCCGCTGATCGGCCGCGATCAGGAGGTGGCGCGCACCATCCAGATCCTGTGCCGCCGCACCAAAAACAACCCGCTGCTGGTGGGCGATCCGGGCGTGGGCAAGACCGCGATCGCCGAGGGCCTCGCGCTGCGCATCGTGCGCGGCGAGGTGCCGGAGGTGCTCGAGGACTCCATCGTGTTCTCGCTCGACATGGGCTCGCTGCTGGCCGGCACCCGCTACCGTGGCGATTTCGAGGAGCGGCTGAAGCAGGTGGTCAAGGAGCTGGAGGCCACGCCCGGCGCCATCCTGTTCATCGACGAGATCCACACCGTGATCGGGGCGGGCGCCACCTCGGGCGGCGCCATGGACGCCTCCAACCTGCTGAAGCCGGCGCTCGCCGCCGGCGCGCTGCGCTGCGTCGGGTCGACGACCTACAAGGAGTACCGCCAGTACTTCGAGAAGGACCGCGCGCTGGTGCGGCGGTTCCAGAAGATCGACGTGGCCGAGCCGTCGATCCCGGATTCGATCGAGATCCTCAAGGGCCTCAAGCCCTATTACGAGAGCTTCCATCAGGTCCGCTACACCAACGAGGCCATCAAGGCCGCGGTGGAGCTGTCGGCGCGCTACATCGGCGATCGCAAGCTGCCGGACAAGGCGATCGACGTGATCGACGAGACCGGCGCGAGCCAGGTGGTGCTGCCCGAGGCCAAGCGCCGCAAGACCATCGGCGTGAAGGAGATCGAGGCCACCATCGCCACCATGGCGCGGATTCCGCCGAAGTCGGTGTCCAAGGACGACGCCGAGGTGCTGCGGGGGCTGACCACGAGCCTGAAGCGCGTAGTCTACGGGCAGGACGCGGCGATCGACGCGCTGTCCTCCACCATCAAGCTCGCCCGCGCAGGCCTGCGCGATCCCGAGAAGCCGATCGGCTGCTACCTGTTCTCCGGCCCGACCGGCGTCGGCAAGACGGAGGCCGCGAAGCAGCTCGCCTCGCTGCTCGGCGTGCGGCTGCTGCGCTTCGACATGTCGGAATACATGGAGCGGCATACGGTCAGCCGCCTGATCGGCGCGCCTCCCGGCTATGTGGGCTTCGATCAGGGCGGCCTGCTGACGGACGGCGTGGACCAGACGCCCCATTGCGTGCTGCTGCTGGACGAGATCGAGAAGGCGCACCCGGACCTGTTCAACATCCTGCTGCAGGTGATGGACCACGGGAAGCTGACCGACCACAACGGCAAGCAGGTGGATTTCCGCAACGTCATCCTGATCATGACGACCAACGCCGGCGCCTCCGATCTCGCCAAGGAGCCGATCGGCTTCGGCCGCACCAAGCGCTCGGGCGAGGACACGGAGGCCATCAACCGCCTGTTCGCGCCTGAGTTCCGCAACCGGCTCGATTCGATCATCGCCTTCGGCAATCTGCCGATCGAGGTGGTGCGGCAGGTGGTGGAGAAGTTCGTGCTGCAGCTCGAGGCGCAGCTCGCCGACCGCAACATCACCATCGAGCTGTCGGACGAGGCGCGGGACTGGCTGGCGGAGCGCGGCTACGATCCGCTGATGGGCGCCCGGCCGCTGGCCCGGCTGATCCAGGAGACCATCAAAACGCCGCTCGCCGAAGAGGTGCTGTTCGGCAAGCTGATGGGCGGCGGCGCGGTCCGCGTCGTGGTGGAAAAGGCGGACGACGGCGCGACCAAGCTCGGCTTCACCTATCCCGACGGCCCGGTGACGCCGAAGCCCGAACCCGTGACCCGCGCGGCGAAGGCCGACAAGGGCGCGAAGGGGGATAAGGCCGAGCCCAAGCGCCGCCGCGCCGCGCCCAAGACGCCCCCGCTCGTGAAGACCTGAGCGCCCGCGTCGGGACGGCCGGGACAAGCCCACCGTCCCGAAAGACCGCCGCTCGGTCGGGCGTCGATCGGGAAACATTTTAAAGGACCGCCGGACATCGCGTCCGGCGGTCCTTTTCATGTTGCGGCGCGCCAGAGCGGCCCTATTTGCCGATCGACGAAAACAGCCGATCCACCTTGGGCGCGCGGTCAGTCTCGTCCGGGCATATTGGTTTCAAAGACGTCTTGTGGCGCGGCTCCATGACGCGTAAGGCGTGAGCGCGGCGTTTTGCGCCGCAGCAACGCGGGATCTCGCGGAGGCGCATGACCGATCCGAAGCCTGACGAGCCGCCGTCCTCCACGCATCGCGAGCGCAGCGATCTGGCCTGGGCGTGGGCGGGCGCCCGCGCCGGCGTCGGAACCCCGGGTATCGTGCTGTTCGGCTCGTTCTTCGGCTTCGGCGCCATGACGCATGATTTCGGCTGGCCGCTCTGGATCGCCACGCTTTCGACGATCCTTGTCTGGGCCGCCCCGGCGCAGGTGGTGCTGGCGGGCGCGCTCGCCAGTGGTGCCGGGCTCGCCGCCGCCACGCTCGCGGTCTCCGTGTCCGGCGTGCGGCTGCTGCCGATGGTGGTCTCGATCCTGCCGGTTCTGAAGTCCGAGCGCACCACGCTCACCGGGCGGCTGTTCGCGGCCCATTACGTGGCGGTGACGGCGTGGTTCGAGGGCCTGCGGCTGACGCCGATGCTGCCGCGGCCGGCGCGCATGCCGTTCTTCATCGGCCTCTCCAACATGCTGACCGTCGGCTCGGCGCTCGCCACCGCCGCGGGCCATGCGGCGGCCGGCGTGCTGCCGCCGGCGCTCTCGATCGGGCTGCTGGCGCTGTCGCCGCTTTACTTCCTGCTGTCGCTGGAGCGGGGCGCGCGCTCGCTCGGCGAGCGTCTGGCGCTGGGCTTCGGCCTCGCGCTCGCGCCGCTGTTCACGGCGCTGACGCCGAAATTCGACCTGCTGCTGGTGGGGCTGATCGGCGGCACGGCCGCCTTCGCCATCGAGCGCGCCGTAGGCCGAGCCCGCGCCCGATGACCCATGTGGCTCTGGATCCCTGGACGCTGCTGCTCGCGGTGGTGCTGGCCTTCTTCGCCAACGACCTGTGGCGTGTGCTCGGCGTGCTGTTCTCGGCGCGGATCGACGAGGAGAGCGGGCTGTTCGCCTGGGTGCGGATGGTGGCGACGGCGCTGGTCGCGGCGCTGGTGGCGAAGCTGATGCTGGCGCCGGCGGGCGAACTGGCGCTCGCGCCGCTGTGGCTTCGGGTGGCGGCGGTCGCCTGCGGGGTCGCTGGCTACGCCGTCGCCCGCCGCTCACTGGTGGCGGGCATTCTCGCGGGCGAGGCCGCGCTCATCGGCGGCGTCTGGGCGCTCGGCGTCTGAGGCTCAGGCCTCGAGCGCCGCGCGGATCTTGTCGGCGTGCAGCGCCAAAACCTCGGCGGCCTCCATCTGTCCCGTGTGCGGCTTCAGCGGCACGTCGGTGAAGCGCGGCAGCACATGCACATGGGTGTGGAAGATCACCTGGCCGCCGGCGGTCTCGTTGAACTGCTGGATGGTGACGCCCTCGGCGCCGAAGGCCGCCTTCACGGCGACCGCGAGCTTCGACACCGCCTCGAACAGCGGGGCGATCGTCTCCGGGGCGATGTCGAGCAGGTTGCGCGACGGCGCCTTGGGGATCACCAGCACATGGCCGTCCGCGCGGGGCATCACGTCCATGATGGCGACGACGTCGTCGGTCTCGTACACCGTGTGGCTCGGCAGGTCGCCGCGCAGGATCTTGGCGAAGACGTTGTCGGTGTCGTAGTCGGCCATCGGGTTCTCCTCCGCTTCCGGGGTCAAAGGCATGCGGACGCGGCCGCCCCGCGTCAAGCGTCGCCGCCGCTGCCTTCGGTCGCATGACGGAATGGCGAAGATTCGGTTAAGGCCCGCCGCTCCAGCGCCACATGCTCGCGCTCGCGCACAAGATAGGCCGCCACGGCGCGCTGCAGCCCGGCGTCCGCGAACAGATGCGCGGAGCCGGTGATCTCCGGCAGGTAGCCTCGGGCGAGCTTGTGCTCGCCCTGCGCCCCGGCCTCGACGCGGGGCAGCCCGCGGGCGATCGCGGCGTCGATCGCCTGGTGGTAGCAGAGCTCGAAATGCAGGAACGGCCGGTCCTCGACCGCCCCCCAGTAGCGGCCGTAGAGCGCGTCGCCGCCGATGAAGTTCAGCGCCCCGGCGATGGGCCGGCCGGCGTCCTCCGCCAGCACCAGCAGAACCGCGTCCGGCATGGTCTCGCCGATCAGGCTGAAGAAGCGGCGGTTGAGATAGGGCCGCCCCCATTTCCGCGCGCCGGTGTCCATGTAGAACGCGAAGAAAGCGTCCCAGTCGGCCTCGGTCAGCTCGGCGCCGGTGACGTGGCGCACGGTCAGCCCGTCCGCCAGCGCCTCCCGCCGTTCCCGCTTCAGCTGCTTGCGCTTGCGGGAGGCGAGGGTGGCGAGGAAGTCGTCATAGGAGCCGTAGCCGTCGTTGCGCCAGTGGAACTGCCGGTCGGCGCGGGCGAGAAAGCCCCCCTCCGCCAGCTCCTCCTGCTCCTGCGGGGTGGCGAAGGTCACGTGGACCGAGGAGGTCTCGGTCTGCCGCATCAGGCCCCGGAGCGCGGCCGCGAGGCCTGCGCGGGCGGTCGGCGCGTCGTGGCCGGGCGCAGCCATCAGCCGTGGCCCGGTCACGGGCGTGAAGGGAACGGCCACCTGCAGCTTGGGGTAATAGTCGCCGCCCGCGCGCTCATAGGCGTCGGCGAAGGCGTGGTCGAACACGTATTCGCCCTGGCTGTGGCTCTTGACGTAGGTGGGCGCGACCCCGGCGAGCCCGTCATCGTCCTCCAGCACCACGTGGCAGGGCGTCCAGCCGCTGCGGCCGCCGACGCAGCCCGTGTCCTCCAGCGCTTTCAGAAAGCGATGGTCAGTGAACGGGTTGTACGGCGCGCCGTTGGCCCGCGCGCAGGCGTTCCAGTCCTCGGCCGGGATGTCCGCGATGCGTTCGGCGATGCGGGCGCGGAAGACGGGATCGGAGGCCATGCGCCCTCGCGACGGTCGATCGGAAGCGCCGAACCTAGCCCGCCGTGC
The DNA here is from genome assembly GCF_042679725.1 of Methylopila musalis. NCBI lineage: Bacteria > Pseudomonadati > Pseudomonadota > Alphaproteobacteria > Hyphomicrobiales > Methylopilaceae > Methylopila > Methylopila musalis. The sequence goes on along the minus strand of NZ_JBHTMX010000091.1, from coordinate 3,673 downwards.
GACCTTCGTCCAAGGGCGCGGTCGCGGGCGCCGCGGGCAGGAAGCCCTCGAACACGATCTGGTCGGCGCCGGCCGCCGCCTTCGCCACGTCGTCCGGCGTGCGCACCGTCCAGGTCATCACCGGGCGCCCCGAGCGCCGGGCGGCGCGCACCGCGAACCGCTCCAGATCGCGCACGTTCCACGACAGGAAATCCGGCCGCGTCGCCCGCCAGTGCAGGATGTTGCGGGCGAACAGCCGCTGCGCGCCGGTGAGGTGGGCCCAGTGCGGATCGGCGTTGGCGAAGGCCTCGCCCACCACGCCGCGGGGAATGTGCGGCGCGAGCTGGCGCGCGAGCACCAGCGCGCGGGGATCGAACGACTTGATGGCGAGCGGCCCACCGCGCCGCCCCGCGATCTCCGCCACCCGGCGGGCGAGGCGGGTGTCGCCGGAGCGCGACGTCTTGACCTCGATCACCAGCGGGACGCGCCCGCCGACCAGCTCGATGCACTCGTCGAGCGTCATGATGCGGTCGGCGCAGTCGCGCAGCGCGATCTCCCTCAGCCGCGCGAGCGGGCGTTCGGCGACCGCGCCGCTGTCCTCGGTCAGCCGTTCCAGCGTGGCGTCATGGAACACCACCGCTTCGCCCTCGGCCGAGCTCTGGACGTCGATCTCCACGCCGAAGCCCCGCTCGACGGCGGCCGCCACCGCGCTCGGCGTGTTCTCGATCACGCCGGCCGCGCGGTCGTGCAGGCCGCGATGGGCGATCGGGCGCGCCACCAGCCAGTCGAGCGGGCGCATGGCGTCAGGCGATCTCGAGGATGGCGTCGATCTCGACCGCGGCGCCCAGCGGCAGCGCGGCCACGCCGACGGCCGAACGGGCGTGGCGGCCCTTGTCGCCGAGCGCGGCGACCAAGAAGTCCGAGGCGCCGTTCACCACCTTGGCGTGGTCCGCGAACTCCGGCGTGGAGGCCACGAAGGCGCCGAGCTTCACCACCCGCGCGATCCGCTCCAGATCGCCGAGCGCGGCGCGCGCCTGCGCCAGAATGTTGACGGCGCAGAGCCGGGCCGCGGCCTGCGCGTCCTCGATCGAGACGCCGTCGCCGAGACGCCCGGTGAGCGACAGGCCGTCCGGCCCCATGGGAAGCTGGCCGGAAATGAACAGCTGGCTGCCGCTGATCACCGCCGGCACATAGTTCGCGACCGGGGCTGCGGGCGTGGGAAGAGTGACGCCGAGTTCGGCGAGCTTGGCTTCGATCTGTCCGGCCATGGCGGCGGCTCCTGAAAAACGGGCGACGCATGGGGGTGTGGCGCAAGCGTCCGCTCTGGGCAAGCGGGAGATTGGTCCGTGGCGCGCGACCCATTTCCGCCATGCTGCGCGGCATGATGGACGCGTGGCGGCCGTTGCGCGACGCCGCGGACGCGCGCCACAATGGCGCCGAAGGTTTGGATTGCGAGGCTCGACACTGTGGCGACGACCCTGACTGCGACGTTCCGGCCCGTTCTGGCCGCCTCTGCGGCCGCCGCCGCGCTGCTCGCCTTCGCGCCCGCCGCGTGGGCGGACGCCGCGCTCGCGCCGCACCGGGCGATCTACGAACTCAAGCTCAAGGAGACGCGCGGCTCCAGCGGCGTGGACCGCATCCGCGGCCGAATCGTCTACGAGTTCACCGGCGATTCCTGCGAGGGCTACGCGCTGAGCTTCCGGCAAGTGACGGAGATCGGCAGCGGGGAGGGCGACACCAACGTGTCCGACCTGCGCGCCGCCACCTGGGAGGACGGCAAGGCCCAGAGCTTCCGCTTCACCGCCCAGAACTACCTCAACCAGCAGCTCGACAAGGACACCGACGGCCGCGCCGAACGCGCCGCCGACGAGGTGAAGGTGGTGCTGACCAAGCCCAACAAGGGCGAGAAGGAGTTTGAGGGCAGGACCCTGTTCCCGACCGAGCACCTGAAGCGCATCATCGCAGCAGCCCAGAAGGGCGAGACGCTGATCGAGGCGCCGGTCTACGACGGGTCCGAAACCGGCGAGAAGAGCTACGACACCCTCGCCGTGATCGGCCGGCAGTCCGAGGGCGTGCCGGCCGATGTGGAGGAGGCGGCCAAGCGCCCGGAACTCAGCGCCGCCAAGCGCTGGCCGGTCTCCGTGAGCTATTTCGAGCGCGGCAAGCGCGAGGCCGGCGGCGAGCAGACCCCGGTCTACGCCATGAGCTTCGACCTCTACGACAACGGCGTCAGCCGGGCCATGAAGATCGACTACGGCGACTTCGTGCTGGACGGCGAACTGAAGGAGCTGACCTTCCTGAAGCCGAGCGACTGCAAGTAAGGCGGGGACGGTTCAGGGGCTCAAACGCGGCGAACGCGGCGCCTCTTCCCTTGTCCCGGCCTTGAGCCGGGACCCATTAACGCCGACGATTTGAGGTAAGGCGTCCCAGTCGTCGCGGATTATACTGAGAACCCAGCGGTTCTGAGTCCCGGCTCAAGGCCGGGACAAGAAGAGTGGCGCGCGGCCTATGGGTTTCGCTCCGGGCGGCGCTGAGAGCGGCGTCATCGGGGATGAAGCCGCCATCTTCCTTGTCCCGGCCTTGAGCCGGGACCCATTCACGCCGACGTTTCGAGGTGAGGCGTCCCGGCTGTCGCGGCTGATCCTGAGAACGCAGAGGTTCTGGGTCCCGGCTCAAGGCCGGGACAAGAGGAGTGGCGCGTTCCCTTATGCGGAGGCTTCGCGCGGTGCTGAACGCTCCGCGCCGCACACACCCGCACCCCTCACCGCTCGCGCAGGCGTCTCGCGGCTTCGGTGATCAGCGGCAGGCCTTCGACCCAGACCTCGTCGTCCGCGTTCTGCGCGGCGTGAACTTCTGTCGTGAGCGCGTCGGCGAGTTCCGCGTCGGTCAGGGCGCGGGCGCGGACGACCTCGGGGTCTTCGCTCCGGGGCAGCAGCGAGCGGAGCGGCATCATCAGGTAGCGGCCGAGGCCGCTGATCCGCCGCGGCCGCGGCGGGCCGTCGCCGTCGTCCCCGAACGATCCGCTCACAGCCCCCTCCCGCCAACGTGTCTCTGTAAGCGATACGACATGGAGCGCCGCCGGCGCCGGCCAAGCAGGGGCGGCGGTCACGATGTCTCGCGCGCGCCCCCGATCCAGGTGGCGCGGGCGGTAAGCCCCTCGTCGAGCAGCACGAAATCGGCCCGGAAGCCCGGCGCGATCCGGCCGATGCGATCGTCCAGCCCGAGCCAGCGCGCCGGCGTGAGCGAGGCCATGACCAGCGCGTCCTCGAGCGGGACCTTGAGCGCCTGGACCGCGTTGCGCACCGCCGTCGCCATGTCGAGATCGGAGCCCGCCAGCACGCCGTCCTCGGTGACGAGCCGCCCGCCGCCGCGCAGGATGCGGCGGCCCTGCAGGGTGAAGCCGTCCATCTCGGTTCCGACCGTAGACATGGCGTCGGTGACGAGCGCGGCGCGGTCCCGGCCCTTGGCGAGGATCGCGGCCTTCAGGCTTTCAGGCGCCACATGGTGCAGGTCCGCGATCAGGCCGCAGAACGTGTCGCGCTCGGACAGCGCCGCGCCCACCGGCCCCGGCGCGCGGCCCTGCAGCGGCGGCATGGCGTTGAAGAGGTGGGTGTAGCCGCTGAGGCCATGCGCCCGCGCTTCCGCGAGGCGGGCCGCGTCGGCCTCGGTGTGCCCGGCGGCGACGCGGACGCCG
>NZ_JBHTMX010000090.1:0-11671 GCF_042679725.1 Methylopila musalis | reverse complement strand
CGGGCGGCCTCCTGCGCGCTGGGCGCGGCGGTCTACCGGCCAGCGGAGGGCGGCGGCGGAACCGCGCTGCGCTTCGTCGCGCTGCGCGACGCGGGTTCCGGCTCCCATCTCGGCTTCACGCTGACGCTCGCGCCGCGCGTGGCCTATCGCTTCAAGCTCACGCCCTCGTCCGGCGCCGCCGACAGCTATGCGGAGCTGGCGGAGCCCGGCCCCGCGCCCGTGACGCCCGGCGGGCGCTTCGCCTCCCCGTCCGGCCGCGACGCGGAGGACGGCGACGCGCCGGCCTCGCCGATCCACTTCTTCGACGAACGCTTCCGCCGCGCCGAGCCCGACGGGCTCGACTCGCCTGCGCCGGTGGCGGTGTTCCTGCCCGAGCTGCAGCGCGCCTTCGCCTATTGGAGCGCGAACCCGGACCCCGAGATCGCCCCGACCGGCGGTGTGTGGGTGCGGGACTGCGGCCGCTGACGGCCGGGAAATCCAGATGTCCACCTTCCGCTTCGCGCCGTCGCCCACCGGCCGGCTCCATCTCGGCAACGCCCGCACCCTGCTGCTGAACGCCCTGCTGGCGCGGCGCGAGGGCGGACGCTTCCTGCTGCGGCTCGACGACACCGACCGGGCGCGGGTGCGGGAAGAGTATGTGGACGCGATCCGCGACGACCTCGCCTGGCTCGGCCTGACGCCGGACGGCGAGGCGCGCCAGTCCGAGCGCTCCGCGCTGTACGAGGCGGCGTTCGAGCGGCTTCAGGCGGAGGGCCGCCTCTACCCGGCCTACGAGACCGAGGCGGAGCTCGACCGGGCCCGCAAGCTCGCCCGCGCCTCCGGCCGGCCGCCGCTCTACGACCGGGCGGCGCTGCGCCTCACCCCGGAACGCCGCGCGAGCCTCGAGGCGGAGGGCCGCCGCCCGCACTGGCGGTTCCGCCTCTCCGGAGGCCGCGTGGCCTGGGAGGACGGCGTGCGCGGCCGGCAGGAGATCGACCTCGGCAGCCTGTCCGACCCCGTCATCCGCCGCGACGACGGCTCGTTCCTCTACGTCTTCACCAGCGTGGTCGACGACGCGGACATGGGCGTCACCGCCGTGGTGCGGGGCGAGGACCATGTGGCGAACACCGCCGTGCAGCTCGACCTGTTCGCGGCGCTCGGCGCCGTCCCGCCCGCCTTCGCCCATCACAACCTGCTCACCTCGGCGGAGGGCGACGGCCTGTCCAAGCGCTCGGGGGCGCTGGCGCTCGCCACCTTGCGCGACGAGGGCGTGGAGGCGCTGGCGGTCGCGGCCTACGCCACGCTGATCGGCTCGGCGGAGGCGGTGCGCCCGGTCGCCGGGCTCGACGAACTCTCAGGGCTGCTCGATCTCAGGCGCCTGTCGCGCGCGCCGGCGCGGGTGGACATGGCCGAGTTGCGCGCCCTGTCGGAGAAGACGCTGCACGCGCTGCCCTTCGCTGCGGTGAGTCCCCGGCTGGAAGCTGCGGGCGTCGGCGGCGGCGCGGCGTTCTGGGACGTGGTGCGCGGCAATCTCACGTCGCTCAGTGAGGCCGCGCGCTGGTGGGCGATCGCCACCGACGACGGCTTCGCAGCCCCGCCCGCCGCCCCCGACGACGCGCCGACGCTCGAACAGGCCGCGCGCCTTCTGCCGCCCGCGCCGTGGGACGAGGCCACCTGGAAGGCGTGGACCGGCGCGGTGTCGGCCGCGACCGGCGCCAAGGGCCGCGCCCTGTTCCAGCCGCTGCGGCTCGCCCTCACCGGCGCCCCCCACGGCCCCGAACTCGCCCGCCTGCTGCCGTTCATCGGCCCCGCCCGCGCGCGCAGACGCCTCGACAAAGCCGTCGCCGGCTGACGCGCGTCTTTTCTTGTCCCGGCCTTGAGCCGGGACCCAGAACCACTGGCGGTTCAGAACAGCGCACGACGGCCGGGCCGTTTTATCTTCATACGGTGACGTTTCTGGGTCCCGGCTCAAGGTCGCTCTCCAACCGTGCAGCTTGTCCGGCAAACGCTGACGTTTCTGGGTCCCGGCTCAAGGCCGGGACAAGGTGGAGGCTCAACGGCGTCCAGCGCCGCGGCCGGCGTCTCAGCGGTTGCGGAACGCGGGTTTGCGCTTGTCCACGAAGGCGGCCATGCCTTCCTTCTGGTCCTCGGTGGCGAACAGGGCCTGAAACAGCCGGCGCTCCAGGCGCACGCCCTCGGACAGGGATCCCTCGAACGCCACGTCCACCGCCTCCTTGGCGGAGAGGGCGGCGAGGCGGGAGAAGCCCGCGATCTTCTCCGCCGCCTCCAGCGCTTCGTCCAGCAGGCGCTCGGGCGGGAGCACGCGGGCCACGAGCCCGCTGCGCTCGGCCTCGGCGGCGTCCATCATGCGACCGGTGAGGATGAGGTCCATGGCCTTGGCCTTGCCGACGGCGCGGGCGAGGCGCTGGGTGCCGCCGAAGCCGGGGACGATGCCGAGCGTGATCTCGGGCTGGCCGAACTTCGCGGTGTCGGCGGCGAAGATCATGTCGCACATCATGGCGAGCTCGCACCCGCCGCCGAGCGCATAGCCCGCCACCGCCGCGATCGAGGGCTTGCGGCAGGCGAGCAGCCGCCGCCAGGTGGGCGTGAAATCCTCGAGGAAGGCTTCGGCGTAGGTCTTGTCCGCCATCTCCTTGATGTCGGCGCCGGCGGCGAAGGCCCGCTCCGAACCCGTCACCACCACCGCGCCGACCGCGTCGTCCGCCTCGAAGGCCTCGAAGGCCAGCGCCAGTTCCTCGATCACCCGCGCGTTGAGCGCGTTCAGCGCCTTGGGCCGGTTCAGCGTGATCAGGCCGACCGCGCCGCGGGTCTCGACCAGAAGGGCGTCGTAATTGGTCTCGGTCATGGGAGCGCTCTGCCTTGGAACAGGGGACGGGCGCGAGAAGATTTAGGGCATCCGCCGCCCGCGCTCCACCACCGGCGCCCGCGCGCGAAAGCGTGAACGGCGGCGCAGCCCCCTCCCCTTGGCGTATGGCGCAGGAGGGGTACCCTGCTGCCGTGAGATGCGCGCCCCCGCGCGTCCGTCACCCCGGAGAGCGACGATGAAGACGCTGACCGCCGCCCTGCTCGCGCTGGGCCTCGCCGCGACCTTCGCGGCGCCGGCCTCGGCCGAGCCCTGCGCCCGAAAGACCAACAGCGCCTCCACCCAGACCGAGGCCCCGACCGGCACGTAAGCCGGCAGGGTCCCCCACGGGCGCGCCCCGCCCCCACGACCGAAGGTCCGGGCCTCGCCGCCCGGGCCTTCGCATGAGCGGACGACAACCTCCGCGCCGCGCGCGGCGCAGGCGCCTGCTCCCGGCATGGCGAACTCCGCGCGGCCCATGCTAGGCGGACCGTCGAAGGATCCGCCCATGCCCCCCTCCACGCCGACGGCGACGCCCGCCGACCCCGAGATCGTCACCGACCCCCGGCCGCTTTCGCCCCGCGTTCCGTGGGAGGGCTACGCGCTCGCCGCGGCGGGGGCGATCCTGTTCTCGGCCAAGGGCGTGCTGATCAAGCTCGCTTACGCCGAGAACGTGGACACCGAGACCCTGCTCGCGCTGCGCATGGGCCTCGCGCTGCCGGTCTATGTGGCGATCGCCGCGCTGGCGCTGGAGCGCGCGGGTCGCCCCGCCGGCCTCGACGCCCGCACGCTGGGCGCGGCCTTCGCGGTCGGCCTGCTCGGCTACTGGTTCGCGAGCTACACCGACTTTCTCGGCCTCGCCTACATCTCCGCCCCGTTCGAGCGGCTGATCCTGTTCACCTATCCGCTGTTCACCGTGCTGCTGGGCGCCGCCTTCTTCCGCCAGCCGTTCCGGTTAAGCGCGCTGGCGGCCTTCGGCCTGTCCTACGCCGGGCTCGCGCTGGTGTTCCTGAAGGACATGGAGGCGGAAGGGTTCGAGGCCACCCGCACCGGGGCCGCGCTGGTGCTGGCCTCGGCGCTCGCCTTCGCGCTCTACCAGCTGTTCGCCCGCGGCCTGATCGCCCGGCTCGGGCCGAAGCTGTTCACCTGCGTCGCCATGCTCGCGGCGGCGAGCGCCTCGCTGCTGCAGTTCCTGCTGCTGCGGGACGTTGGCGTGCTCGGAGCCTTGAGCGCCAGGGCCTGGTGGCTCGCGGCGGCGCTGGCTCTGTTCGCGACCGTGCTGCCGAGCTTCCTGCTGTCGGCGGCGCTGCACCGCATCTCGGCGCAGGCCAACGCCGCGATCGGCACGTTGAGCCCGATCGCGACGCTCGCGCTCGCCGTGGTGTTTCTGGGCGAGCGCGCCACGCTGGTCGATCTCGCCGGCGCGGCGCTGGTGCTGGCGGGCGTCGGCTGCTTCACGCTGACCGACCAGCGCCGCCGCTGAGGCTAGGGCCTTTACTGGGTCGCCGGCCGCCAGATCGGCGTGTCGGCGGTCACGATCGGCTTCGGGAACAGCCCCTCGCCGAAGAAGGCGTCGGCGATCTTCTGCTGCTCCGCGAGGCCCTCGCGCTCCACTGTCGCGACCTTGTAGGAGCGGCGCGCGTTGCCCTGCTCGATGATGGCGGCGTCGATCTTCCAGATCGCGGCGAGCTGTTCGGCCGCCTCCTTCGGATGCGCCTTGACCCACTCGCCCTTGGCCTTGAGCTGGGCGACGATGGTGTCGAGGATCGCGCCGTCGCGCTTCGCGAACGAATCCGTGGTCAGGTAGTAGCGCTTGTAGCTCGACAGGCCGTCGCCGTTCTGGAGCACCCTGGCGCCGGACTGCGCCTGGGCGCTGGCGAGGAACGGATCCCACACCACCAGCGCGTCCACGTTGCCGCCGATCAGCGCGGCGCGGCCGTCCGCGGGCGTGAGATAGGCGGGCGTGATCTCCTTGATGGAGAGGCCCGCCTTGGTCAGCGCCGCCAGCAGGAGATAGTGGCTGCCGGCGCCCTTGGTGACCGCGACCTTGCGCCCCTTCAGGTCCGCGACCGAGGCGATCGTCGAATTGGCCGGCACGAGGATCGCCTGCGCGGCGGGCGAGGCCGCCTCCTCCGCCACATAGGTCAGCTTGGCGCCCGCGGCCTGCGCGAACACCGGCACGGTGTCGGCCACGTCGGCGCTGAAGTCCACATTGCCGGTGTTGAGCGCCTCCAGCAGCGGCAGGCCGCTGGTGAACTCGTGCCACGTCACCCGGACGTTCTGCTTGGCGAGCGCCGCCTCCAGCTCGCCGCTGCTCTTGAGCAGCGTGGTCAGCGTGGAGGAGCGCTGATAGCCGATGCGGAGCGTCTCGGCGGCGTGGGCGCCCGCGACCGTGAGGCCGGACAGCGCGGCGGCGGAGAGGATGGCGAGCGCCAGCCGGCGGCTGAACGGCCGGACCAGGGAGAAGAGGTGAGACATGAGGTTCCCATGCGCGTGAGGGTCAGGCGCATGGGAAAACGTCCGGGCGGAGAATGCAACTCAATTCTATGTATTTAGTATAATGCTGTCTCCGCGAGATCGCGCCGTCACATGTGGATGGCGCGGCCTTCCACGGCGAGCGCCGCCTCCTTCACCGCTTCCGCCAGCGTCGGATGGGCGTGGCAGGTGCGGGCGATGTCCTCCGACGAGGCGCCGAACTCCATGGCGATGGCGGCTTCCGCGATCAGGTCGCCCGCGCGCGGGCCGACGATGTGGACGCCGAGCACCTTGTCGGTCTTCGCGTCCGCCAGCACCTTCACGAAGCCTTCCGTGGTGCCGTTCGCCTTGGCGCGGCCGTTGGCGGTGAAGGGGAATTTGCCGGCCTTGTACTCCGTCTTGGCGGCCTTCAGCTCGTCCTCGGTCTTCCCCACGGAGGCGACCTCCGGATAGGTGTAGACCACGCTCGGAATGACGTCGTAGTTCACATGGCCCGACTTGCCGGCGAGGATTTCGGCGATCGCCACGCCTTCGTCCTCGGCCTTGTGGGCGAGCATGGGGCCGGCGATGACGTCGCCGATGGCGTAGACGCCGTCGAGGCTGGTCTTGAAGTGGCCGTCGGTCTTCACCCGGCCGCGCTCGTCCAGCGCCACGCCCGCCTCCTCCAGCCCGAGGCCGGCGGTGTAGGGAACGCGGCCGATGGCGACCAGCACCACGTCGGCGTCGAGCGTCTCGGCCTCGCCGCCCTTGGCGGGCTCCACCGTGACCTTGAGGCCGTCACCCGCCTTCTCCGCGCCCGTGACCTTGGCGCCGAGCTTGAACGCCACGCCCTGCTTCTCCAGCAGGCGCTGGAACTGCTTCGCCACGTCGGTGTCCATGCCGGGGAGGATGCGGTCGAGGAACTCCACCACCGTCACCTCCGCCCCGAGCCGGCGCCACACCGAGCCGAGCTCGAGCCCGATCACGCCGGCGCCCACCACCAGCAGCTTGCCCGGAACCCTGGACAGCGCCAGCGCGCCGGTGGAGGAGACGATGGTCTCCTCGTCGATCTCGAGGCCCTTCAGCTTGGCCACGTCCGAGCCGGTGGCGATCACGACGCTTTTGGTCTCCAGCGTCTGGGGCGCGCCGCCTTCGGGCGTCACCTCCACCTTGCCGGAGCCGAGGATTTTGCCCACGCCGTGGAAGGCGTCGATCTTGTTCTTCTTCAGCAGGAACTCGACGCCCTTGGTGTTGCCGGCGACGCCTTCGTCCTTGAACGCCATCGCCTTGGCCAGATCGAGCTTCGGCGCGCCGACCTCGATGCCCATGCCCGCGAACTTGTGGCCCGCCTCCTCGAACAGCTCGGACACGTGCAGCAGCGCCTTGGAGGGGATGCAGCCCACGTTCAGGCAGGTGCCGCCATGGGTGGCGCGCTTCTCCACCACCGCGACCTTGAGGCCGAGCTGGGCCGCGCGGATCGCGCAGACATAGCCGCCGGGGCCGGTTCCGATGACGATCAGGTCGTAGGCCATGGCTCTCTTTCAGCTTTCTCGCTGTGCGTCGGGGTCGTCAGGGGCGGGCTCGGGGCCCGGCGTCCGCCTGACGGCGGAGGGTCCTGGTCTTCAGCGCGAGCGTCGCCCGGTTCGCCGCGCAGGCCAGGATCGCGAGGCCCGCGATCCATGGCAGGAGGTTGAGCAGGCTCGGCCACAGGCCGCCCTGCTCCCTGGAGCTGAAGGCGAGGATCAGGCCGATCGTCACGATCCCGACCAGGGTCATGACGAGCTGCCGGTCGAGCGCCGCCTTCAGGCGCCCGACCTCGGTGGCGGCGGAGTCCGGCCCGCTCACAGATCCATCACGAGACGCGACGGATCCTCGAGGCTGTCCTTGACCCGCACGAGGAAGGTCACCGCCTCCTTGCCGTCCACGACGCGGTGGTCGTAGCTCAGCGCCAGATACATCATCGGGCGGATCTCGATCTTGCCGCCGACCACCATCGGCCGCTCCTGGATCTTGTGCATGCCGAGGATGCCCGACTGCGGCGCGTTCAGGATCGGGGTCGACATCAGCGAGCCGTAGATGCCGCCGTTGGTGATGGTGAAGGTGCCGCCCTGCATCTCCTCGATGCCGAGCTTGCCGTCACGGGCGCGCTTGCCGAAGTCCGCGATCGTCTTCTCGACGCCCGCGAGGCCCTTGCCGTCCGCGTCGCGCACCACCGGCACCACGAGGCCCTTGTCGGTGCCGACGGCGATGCCGATGTGGTAGTAGTTCTTGTAGATCAGCTCCTGGCCGTCGATCTCGGCGTTCACCGCCGGGATGTCCTTGAGCGCCTGGATCACCGCCTTCACGAAGAAGCCCATGAAGCCGAGCTTCACACCGTGCTTCTTCTCGAACACGTCCTTGTACTTCGAGCGCAGCGCCATGACCTCCGTCATGTCGACCTCGTTGAAGGTCGTCAGCATGGCGGCGGTGTTCTGCGCGTCCTTCAGGCGGCGGGCGATGGTCTGGCGCAGCTTGGTGAGCTTCACCCGTTCTTCGCGGGAGGCGTCGTCCGGGGCGGACGGCGCGCGCACCTGAACCGGGGCCTGCGGCGCGGCCGGCTTCGCGCCGGTCTCAATCGCGACCAGCATGTCGCCCTTGGTCACCCGCCCGTCCTTGCCGGAGCCGGAGACGCCCGACGGGTCGACGCCGCTTTCGGCCGCGAGACGGCGCACCGCGGGGCCGGAGTCCGCCGCCGCGCCGCCGTTCGGCTTCGGCGCGTCCTTGGGCGCGTCCTTCGGCTCATCGCGGGGCTTGGTCTCGTTGGCGTCGTCCTTGATCGGCGCCGTCTTGGCGTCGTTCTTGGCGTCGTCGGCCTTGGCCTGCGCCTTGGGAGCGGGCGCCGCGCCGTCGCCGGCCTCGATCGAGCCCAGCAGCGCGCCGACCCCGACCGTCTCGCCGTCCTTGGCCTCGATCGCGCCCAGCACGCCGGCCGCCGGCGCCGGCACCTCCAGCGTCACCTTGTCGGTTTCGAGCTCGACGATGGGCTCGTCGGCGGCCACCGCCTCGCCCGGCTTCTTGAACCACCGGCCGATCGTCGCCTCCGTGACGGATTCGCCCAGCGTCGGCACGCGTATCTCGGTCGCCATTGAAATCTCCCATGAGGCGGGCCATCCCCGCCCGCCCGTTCATCCGTCAGTCTCGGGGTCGCCGTCCGGTCAGCTTTCGACCGTCAGCGCATCGTTCAGGAACGCCTGCAATTGGGCGAGGTGCTTGGACATGAGGCCGGTGGCGGTGGCGGCGGAGGCGGGACGGCCGGCGTAGCGCGGGCGCTTCACGGCGAGGCCCGCCGTGTTCATCGCCCACTCCACGTAGGACTCCACGAAGTTCCAGGAGCCCATGTTCCGGGGCTCCTCCTGGCACCACACCACGTCGGCGTTCTGGAAGCGGCTGAGCTCGTTCGTCAGCGCCTTGGCCGGGAACGGATAGAGCTGCTCCACCCGCAGCAGGTAGACGTCGTCCACCCCGCGGCGCTCCCGCTCCTCCAGCAGGTCGTAATACACCTTGCCGGCGGAGAGCACGACGCGGCGGATCTGGTCGTCCGGCTTCAGCGCGATGGTGGAGCCCGGATTGAGCTGCGCGTCGTCCCACAGCAGGCGGTGGAACGAGGTGCCGGCGTCCATCTCGGACAGCTTCGACGTCGCCTTCTTGTGCCGCAGCAGCGACTTCGGCGTCATCAGGATCAGCGGCTTGCGGAAGTCGCGCACCAGCTGCCGGCGCAGGATGTGGAAGTAATTCGCCGGCGTGGTCACGTTGGCGACCTGCATGTTGTCCTCGGCGCACATCTGCAGGTAGCGCTCCAGACGGGCGGAGGAGTGCTCCGGCCCCTGCCCCTCGTAGCCGTGCGGCAGCAGGCAGACGAGGCCGGACATGCGCAGCCACTTGCGCTCGCCCGACGATAGGAACTGGTCGAAGATCACCTGCGCGCCGTTGGCGAAGTCGCCGAACTGGGCCTCCCACAGCGTCAGCGCGTTCGGCTCGGCCAGCGAGTAGCCGTATTCGAAGCCGAGCACCGCCTCTTCCGACAGCATGGAGTTGATGACCTCGAACGCCGCCTGATCGTCGCTCAGGGTGTTGAGCGGGATGGCGCGCGCCTCGGTCTCCTGGTCCACGATCACCGAATGGCGCTGGCTGAAGGTGCCGCGCTCCACGTCCTGGCCGGACAGGCGCACCGGCTTGCCTTCGAGCAGCAGCGAGCCGAAGGCCAGCGCCTCGCCCATGGCCCAGTCCACGCCCTCGCCGCTCTCGGTCATCTTGCGGCGGTTCTCCAGCAGGCGCTGGATGGTGCGGTGGGCGTGGAAGTTCGCCGGCAGCTCCGTGAGCTTGCGGCCGAGCGCCTTCAGCGTGTCGATCTCCACGCCGGTCTTGCCGCGGCGGGCGTCGTCCACGTCCTTCGAGGCCTTGATGCCGGCCCAGCGGCCGTCGAGCCAGTCGGCCTTGTTGGGCTTGTAGGCCTGGCCGGCGTCGTATTCGGCGTCGAGCCGCGCGCGGAAGGCGGCGCGCATCTCGTCCACCTCGCCGGACTTGATCACGCCCTCGCCCTCAAGCCGCTGGGCGTAGGTCTCCAGCGCGGTCGGATGGCTGCGGATGCGCTTGTACATCAGCGGCTGGGTGAAGGCCGGCTCGTCGCCCTCGTTGTGGCCGAAGCGGCGGTAGCAGAAGATGTCGATCACCACCGGCTTGTGGAACTTCTGCCGGAACTCGGTCGCGATCTTGGCGGCGAAGGTCACCGCCTCCGGGTCGTCGCCGTTCACGTGGAAGATCGGCGCCTCGATCATCTTCGCCACGTCCGACGGATAGGGCGACGAGCGGGCGTAGCGCGGGCTGGTGGTGAAGCCGATCTGGTTGTTCACGATGACGTGGATCGAGCCGCCGGTGCGGTGCCCCTTCAGGCCCGACAGGCCGAAGCACTCCGCCACCACGCCCTGGCCGGCGAAGGCCGCGTCGCCGTGGATCAGCAGCGGCAGCACGCGGGTGCGGTCGGCGTCCTTCCACTGGTCCTGCTTGGCGCGCACCTTGCCGAGCACCACCGGGTCGACGATCTCCAGATGGGACGGGTTGGCCGTCAGCGAGAGATGCACGGTGTTGCCGTCGAACTCACGGTCCGACGAGGCGCCGAGATGGTATTTGACGTCGCCCGAGCCCTCGACCTCGTCCGGGGTCCAGGAGCCGCCCTTGAACTCGTGGAAGATCGCCCGGTGCGGCTTGCCCAGCACCTGCGACAGGATGTTCAGACGGCCGCGATGGGCCATGCCGAACACGATCTCGCGCACGCCGAGCGCGCCGCCGCGCTTGATGATCTGCTCGAGCGCGGGAACGATGGACTCGCCGCCGTCGAGGCCGAAGCGCTTGGTGCCGGTGTACTTGACGTCGAGGAACTTCTCGAAGCCCTCGGCCTCCACCAGCTTGTTCAGGATCGCCTTCTTGCCCTCGGGGGTGAAGGCGACGCCCTTGTCCGGCCCCTCGATACGCTCCTGGATCCAGGCCTTCTCGCCCGGTTCCGAGATGTGCATGAACTCCACGCCGACCGTGGAGCAGTAGGTGCGCTTCAGGATGGCGAGCATCTCGCGCACGGTCGCGTATTCGAGCCCGAGCACGTGGTCGATGAAGACGCGCCGGTCGAGGTCCTTCTCGCCGAAGCCGTAGGAGGCGGGGTCCAGCTCCTCCTGCGGCGGGCGGGTCTCGATGCGCAGCGGGTCGAGATCGGCCGCCAGATGGCCGCGGATGCGGTAGGCGCGGATCATCATCAGCGCGCGGATGCTGTCGCGGGTCGCGGCGCGGATCTGCTCCGGCGTCAGCGTGGAGCCCTTGGCCTCCGCCTTGCCCTTGATCTTGTCGCCGAGCACGATCTCGGCCGCGCCCCAGTTGCCGTCGAGCGCCGAGACCAGTTCGCCGTTGGCGGGCACCGGCCAGTTCGGGCGCTCCCAGGACGGGCCTTCGGCGGTCTTCGCCACCGCGTCCGGCTGGTCGCCCAGATCTTCGAAGAAGGCGCGCCACTGCGGATCGACCGAGGTGGGATCCTTCAGAAAGCGGGCCTGCAGGTCCTCGATGTAGGCGGCGTTCCCCCCCCACAGAAACGAGGTGAGGGAAAGTGCTTGGTTCGCCGCCTGGCGTGACATTGGTCTGGACCTTGCGTTGTTTTCGGAGCCCGCCCCCTGAAGCCATATGGGGGCGGCGGTTCGGATGTGAACGACCGGAACGCGACTTCCGTCGAAGGGGGCGCCGGTATCGCCTGCAATCAAGGCGAAATCGGCGCCGCCCGGAGAGAGCGTCAGCCCTTGAGCAGTTCGACGAGCGTTTTTCCGAGGCGCGCGGGGGATGGGGAGACGCGGACGCCGG
>NZ_JBHTMX010000089.1:0-11728 GCF_042679725.1 Methylopila musalis | reverse complement strand
CGCAGCCGGCGTCCCAGCCTGCGCCCGCCGCAGCCCGCTCTGGCGTCGGCCCGCTCGGCCTCGCCGTCGCCACGCTGATGGGCGCGGCGATCGCGATCGGCGTGGTCGCGCTCTACGGGCGCGAGCTGATCGGCGTCCCGAACGTCGCGGCGCCCGCCGCCGCGCCGGACATGTCCCGCGTCACAGCGCTTGAAACCAAGCTCGACGGCGTCGCGACCGATCTTTCGGCGCTGCGCGACCGCGCCGCACAGACCGCGCAGACCTCTGACACCAGCGCCATCGACGCCCGCATCGGCGACCTCGGCAAGGCGGTCGAGGGCTCCAACGCCCGGTTCGAGGGTCTGGAACGCGAAGTGCGGACGCTCGCCGAGCGTCCCGCCGCGGTGACGATCGACACGCAGGCGACCGACGCCCTCGCCGGCCGGCTCGATGCGCTGGAGGAACGGCTGAAGGGCGCGCCGACGACCGAGGCCATCACCGAGATCGGGCAGCGGCTCGACGGCGTCGCCCAGCGGCTGGAGGGTCTCGGACAGCGGCTCGACGGCGTCGGCGACAGCGTGCAGCAGGCGGTCGCGCCGCTCACGGGCAAGATCGATTCGGTGGAGTCGGAGCTGAAGGCGCGTCCGGTCGGCGACCCCGACGCGCGGCTCGTGGTGGCGCTCGGCGCCCTGGAGCAGGCGATCGCGGCGGGCCGGCCGTTCCAGGCGGAGCTCGCGGTGGTCAAGGGCGCGGGCGGCGACGTCGCCGGCGGTCTCGAGGCCTTCGCGGCCGAAGGCGCCCCGACGCCGCAGGCGCTCGCCGCCGAACTGAAGACCATCCTCGACGGCCTGTCGCCGCAGAAGCCGCCGGTGGAAGGCTCCGTGCTGGACCGCCTTCTCGCCAACGCCGGCACGATCGTGAAGGTGACGCCCACCGACGCGACCCAAGGCTCCGGGCCGGAGGCCGCCCGCGCGCGGGTGAGCGCGCTCGCGGCCCGCGGCGATCTGGCCGGCGCCCTCGCCGCCCGCGACCAGCTCGACGAGGCGGCTAAGACCGCCACGGCGGCCTGGGCGGAGAAGGCTCAGGCGCGCCTTGCGGCGAACGCTTCCCTGAACGACGCCCGGCAGGCGGCGTTCTCCCGTCTCGGCGCCAAGTGAGGGGCCGCCCATGATCCGCGTCCTGTTGTACCTCGCGCTCGTCGGCGTCTTCGCCCTCGGCGCCATCTGGATCGTCGACCGTCCGGGCGAGCTGACGCTGACCTGGCAGGGCTACCGGGTGGAGACCAGCGTCGCCGTCGCGGCCGCCGTGGTGGCGCTGGTCGCGGCCCTGACCGTGGTGCTGTGGAACCTGACCCGCTGGATTCTCGCGGGACCGGAGGCTTTCGCGCTGTTCCGGCGCAACCGCCGTCGCAGCAAGGGCTATCAGGCCATCGCGCGCGGCGTGGTCGCGGTGGGCACTGGCGACGCGCGTCTCGCCAGCAAGGAGGCGAACGACGCCCGCCGCCTGTTGGGCAAGGAGCCGCTGACGCTGGTGCTCGCGGCCCAGGCCGCCCAACTCGCCGGCGACCGTTCGGGCGCCGAGGCCGCCTTCCGCGCCATGACCGAATCGCCCGCCACCCGCGCGCTCGGCCTGCGCGGGCTGTTCGTGGAGGCGGAGCGGCGCGGCGACCAGCACGCCGCCAAGGCGCTGGCGGAAGAGGCGGCGCGGCAGTCGCCCCAGACCCCATGGGCGGCGCAGGCGTTGTTCGACTTCCAGTGCGCCGAGCGCGACTGGGCGGGGGCGCTCGCGACCTTGGAGCGGCTGACCGCCAACAAGCTGATCGAGAAGCCGGACGCCAAGCGTCGCCGCGCCGTGCTGCTGACGGCGCAGGCCATGGACGGCGCGGGCGCCGACCCCGCGCTTGCGCTCAAGCGTGCGAAGGAGGCCCACGGCCTCGCGCCCGATTTCGTGCCCGCGGCCGCCATCGCCGGCCGCCTGCTGGCCGAGCAGGGCGAAGCCCGCAAGGCGACCAAGATCGTCGAGGCCACCTGGCTCAAGGCGCCGCATCCCGATCTCGCCGAGGTCTATGTGCATGCGCGGCCGAGCGAACCCGCCCGCGACAAGCTGAAGCGCGCCAAGGCGCTGTCGGATCGTTCCGGCGATCACGCGGAGGGGCTGATCGCGGTCGCCCGCGCCGCCATCGCCGCGCGCGAGTTCGACACGGCCCGCGCCGCGCTCGACAAGCTGCTCTCGTCCCGCCCCACCGCGCGCGTCTGCCTGCTGATGGCGGAGCTCGAGGATCTGGAGCGCGGCGCGACCGGCGCCTCGCGCGAGTGGCTCAGCCGGGCGCTCCGCGCGCCGCGCGACCCGCTCTGGGTCGCGGACGGTCTGGCGAGCGACGTGTGGGAGCCGGTGTCGCCCGTCACCGGGCGTCTCGACGCCTTCGTCTGGAAGACGCCGGTGGAGGACACCCGCCCCCGCATCGCCGCGGAGGACTGGCTGCAGCAGGCGCCCGCGGAACTGACCGCCAGCGCGCCCTCCGCGCCGCTCGCGGTGCTGCCGCGCAAGATGCCGGAGCTTCAGGACGGCGCGCCGACGCCTGCGCCCGAAGCGCCGCGCGCCGCGGCCGTCACGACGCAGGCGAAAGCGGAGGTGATCGCGCCGCCCAAGGTCGTCACGCCTTCGGACGCGAAGGAGAAGGTGGCCGCGCCTGCGCCGGACGGCGCGAAGCCCGGCGTGGTGGAGCCGGCAGCCGGCGCCGCGAAGCTGGAGCCTCCTAAGGCGGATACGGAGAAGATCGAGCCCGCGAAGCCCACCGCCCAGAAGCCCACCGCCGCCGTGTTCCCGCTGAGCCGCGCCCCCGACGATCCGGGCCCGAACGGCGCCGAAACTACCGACGCCGTCGCCACACGGACCTTCCCAGCGGCCCGCCCCAACTACTGAAACGCCTGAGAGGCCGCGGCGGAGCACGCCGCGGCTTCTTCCTCAGCCCTCAAAGCGTTGAACACGCAGGCGCGCATAGGCACGCGCGTCCGCTGGGCAGGATTCAAGACTGGGCTGAATGGCGCGGGCCAAAGCGCCAAGATCGATCAGAAGTCGATGGTGCGGGCGGTCGGACTCGAACCGACATATCCGTGAGGATGGCGGATTTTGAGTCCGCTGCGTCTACCAATTCCGCCACGCCCGCACGGCGCTGCGGCGGCCGCGCGCGGCGCGACCGAACCGGAGGCAGCCTATACGACGACGTCGGGCGAAACGCCAGACGGACCGCGCGTCAGACGGTCACGCTCCAGACGAAACGGGCCGCGGTGCCGGGCGGCAGCAGGGTCAGACCCGGCTTGTCCTCGAACGCGCCGTCCCAGTCGATCGGGCTCGCCATGCCAGCCCAGGGCTCGATGCACAGGAACGGCGCGCCGGACGGCTTGGACCAGACGCCGAGATCGCCGTACCCCTCCCAGGCGACCGTCAGCGCGCGCAGAGCCGCGCCGTCTAGCCCCCGCGCCTCGTAGCGGACGGAGCGGCTGGAGACATCGGGCAGCACCAGCGCATCGTCTTTGAACAGCGCCTCATCGAGCGGCAAGGTTTCGCCGTCGAAGCCGAGAGGCGCGGGAGCGCCGAGAAGACCCTCCACGACGGGCAGTCGCGGCCCTGTCTCCCGCGTGGAGAAGACCAGAACGTGGTCGCTCTTGGCGGCGCCGTCCATCAGCGGCCAGCGGAAGCCCGGATGGGCGCCAAGCGCGAACGGCAGGGGCGCCTCGCCGGGGTTCTCCACCGTCGCCGCGACGCTGAGCGTGCTTCCCTCCGCCACATAATCCAGCGTCAGCGCAAACGGCCACGGATAGACGTCGCGGGTGGCCGCATCATCCCGCAGCCGCAGCGTCGCGCGGCTCGCGGAGCGCTCCACCCAGCCGAAGACGCGGTCGCGTGCGAAGCCATGCTGCGTCAGCCGCCGCGTCTCGCCGCCATGGCGCAGCGCGTCGCCCCTGAGCTTGCCGACGATGGGAAACAGCACCGGGGCGTGGCGCGGCCACTCGGGGCCGGCGGTCCAGAGCAGTTCGTCGCCGGCGCCGTCCCTCAGGCTGACGAGTTCCGCGCCCGCGGCCCGCACCCACGCGGCGACGCCGGCGCCTGCGATCTCCCACACGTCATCGGCCACGGCCGCTCTCCCGTTCTAAGCCGCCGCGGCGGGAAGCCCGCCGGCGCGGGCGATGAAGCCGACGATGTCGTGGAGCCCCTGGCCCGTCTTCATGTTCGCGAAGACGAACGGCTTGCCCCGCCGCTGGGCGCTCGCGTCCCGGTCCATCACCTCCAGGCTCGCGCCCACATGGGGCGCAAGGTCGATCTTGTTGATGACCAGTAGGTCGGAGCGGGTCACGCCCGGGCCGCCCTTGCGGGGGATCTTGTCGCCGGCGGACACGTCGATGACGTAGATCGTGAGGTCGGCGAGCTCCGGCGAGAAGGTGGCGGCCAGATTGTCGCCGCCGCTTTCGATCAGCACCAGCTCCAGATCCGGGAAACGGCGCGTCAGGTCGTCCACCGCCGCGAGGTTGATGGAGGCGTCCTCGCGGATGGCGGTGTGGGGGCAGCCGCCCGTCTCGACGCCCAGGATGCGCTCGGGCGCGAGCGCCCCGGAGCGGGTGAGGAACTCGGCGTCCTCCTTGGTGTAGATGTCGTTGGTGATCGCCGCCAGCCGCACCCGATCGCGCAAGGCCTTGCACAGCGCGTCCATGAGGGCGGTCTTGCCGGAGCCGACCGGGCCGCCGACGCCGACGCGCAAGGGGCCGTTCTGGGAGGGCGCGGTCATGTGCGGAACAGCCTCGTGCGTTGGGTTTCGTGGCGCATGGAGGCGATGTCGGAGCGCAGCGCCGCGCCCGACACCCGCTCCAGCGGCGTCGCCTCCGCCTTTATAGCGGCAAGGCCGATGGCCGGCTCAAGCGCCGCGATGGCGCGCAAGCCATCGGTCTGGCCGAGCGGGACCAGCCGCACCGCCGCCGAGACCAGATTGGCGACGCCCGCGTGAAGGAAGGCGGCGAGCGCGGCCCCGCGCGGCGCGCCGTGTCCGGCGCAGGCGACGGCCACGGCCACGGGATAGGCGATGGGTCCGTCCCACGCGCTCGTCAGCCCATCGAGCGCGGAGGTCGGGAACGCCGCCCGGATGGCGGTGACGAAGGCCGCGCCCTGGCTGAAGCTTTCGAGCCGCCGCTCGCGGGACGGCTGGAACGCGCTCGCCAGTTCGGCCACCTCGCGCAGGGCGGCGATGTCGTCCGCGCGCGCGGCGTCATGGGCGCGGGCGAAGAACACGCCGTCGGCGCCGAGGCCGCCATGGGCGAGCAGCGCCTCGATCCACGCCACCAGCGTCGCGCGGTCCGTGACGTCGCCGACCTCGATCGACCATTCCAGCCCGTGGCTGTAGGAAAACGCGCCCACCGGAAACGACGGCGACAGCCAGGTGAGCAGCCGAAGAAGGGCGCCGTCGCCGCCGGCGAGCCTGTCGCTCATGCGTGGGCGTGGCCGTGATAGGCGCCGCGCTCCGGCGCGAACGGCCGGGAGACCTCGCGCACCGCGCCGCCGAGCCCCCGGATCATCTCGGCCAGCACATGGTCCGGCGCGATCCAGATCGCCGCTTCGCCGATCTCGGCGGGGGTGTGGCGGTTGCCGATGTGCCAGGCGAGCCGCGCCAGCCGGAGCGGGGTTTCGGCGGTGATCTCCAGCAGCCGCTCAGCCGCGGCGCGCACCAGCACCGTGCGGCCGTCCTCCAGCGTCAGGGCGTCGCCGTCCTGCAGGTCGGCCGGGCGCTCCAGATCGAGCAGCAGCTCCAGCCCGCCATCGCAGACCAGCGTCACCCGACGCCGCAGCCGCCCCTCATGGTCGAGCGTCACGGCGTCGACGGTCGCGTCGGGACGGACCGCCGGGCGGCGAAGGACGGCGGTGGCGCGGATCATGGCGGCGACGGAGCGATCTCGTGCGTGGGGCGAACCGCCCGGACTATGGGCGCCTGCGATCGGCCTGTCCATCAAGGCCCGCGCCCAACTTCGCGGCGCCGCTGACATGGGAAATGCCCAATCGGTCAGCGGCGACGACTCCGTCCCGTATCCCAGAGGCGCCGGGCGCCGGGGCGCTGCGTTCTCTGAAAAACGAACGGTTCTGATGGTCGCGACGGGCTGCGAGGATGTCTGGCACGCCGCTTGCTGCGAAGGTGGCGTGCAGAGCGTCTAGGGTTCCGGCCGCCATTCCATGCGGCGCTGGTCCAAGAGACGCTCTTCCCGCGAAGCGCATGCGGGAAGACACGGCGGGGGAAAAACCCGGGAGGTCACTGCACGGGTTCGTCGCCACGGACCGACCTCCGTCCCCGTGCGCGCGAACTCCTTGACGACGCCGCCGGCCCGCGGGCCGAACGATCCGAGGAGCACCCATGCTGCGCAGAGCCATCGCCGCCTTCGTCCTGTCCGCCGCCGCGCTCGCCGCGCCGGCCGAGGCCGCGCCCAAGAAGACCTTCGACATCGCATGGACGATCTATGTGGGCTGGATGCCGTGGCCCTACGCCGCCGAGGCCGGCATCGTGAAGAAATGGGCCGACAAATACGGCGTCACCATCAACGTCACGCAGATCAACGACTACGTGGAGTCGATCAACCAATACACCGCCGGCAAGTTCGACGGCGTGACCCTGACCAACATGGACGCGCTGACCATCCCGGCGGCCGGCGGCGTCGACACCACGGCGCTGATCGTCGGCGACTTCTCGAACGGCAATGACGGCGTGGTCTCGAAGACCGCGAAGACCGTGGCGGAGCTGAAGGGCCAGAGCATCAATCTGGTGGAGCTGTCGGTCTCCCATTATCTCCTCGCCCGCGCGCTGGACGGCGCCGGCCTCGCGGAGAAGGACGTCAAGGTGGTGAACACCTCCGACGCCGACATGGTGGCGGCCTTCAAGGCGCCGGACACCACCACCGTCGTCACCTGGAACCCGCTGCTCGCGGAGGTGAAGGGCGAGCCCGGCGCGACCGCGGTGTTCGATTCCGCCAGCATTCCCGGCGAGATCATCGACCTGCTCGGCGTGAACACCGAAACGCTCAAGGACAATCCCGACTTCGGCAAGGCGCTCGCCGGCATCTGGTACGAGACGCTGGCGCTGGTGACCGACCCCGGCGAAGCCGGCAAGGCGGCCCGCGAGTCCATGGCCAGGCAGTCCGGCACCGATCTCGCCGGCTTCGAGGCGCAGCTCGCCGCCACCAAGCTGTTCGCCAAGCCTGCGGACGCGGTCGCCTTCACCACCAGCCCCGATATCGTGAAGACCATGGACCTCGTGCGCACCTTCTCCTTCGACCACGGCCTGCTGGGCGACGGGGCGAAGAGCAAGGACGTGGTCGGGATCGGCTTCGCCGGCGGCCAGACGCTCGGCGACGCGTCCAACGTGAAGCTCCGCTTCGACCCGACCTTCATGCAAATGGCCGCCGACGGAAAGCTGTGACGCGCCGCCTCGTCTTCGGGGCTTCCGCCTTCCGGTTCCGGGCCCGTCCCGGCGCCGGGGGCGGCGACTGAACGCGTCTTCGGGAGATCTCCATGCGTCGCGCGATGAACATCAGGCCCGCCGGCGGCGCCCGTGTGCTGCTGGCTCTGCTGCCCTTCCTGCTGCTTGCGCTGGTCTATGTGTTCGGCTCGGCCGAGCGGCGCGCCGCCAACCCCAACGACAAGCTGCTGCCGCCGATCTCGGAAATGGCGGACACCGCCGCCCGCATGGCGACGGAGCCGGACCGCCGCTCCGGCGAGATCGTGCTGGTGTCCGACACCACCGCGAGCCTGCAGCGGCTCGCGCTCGGCCTCGGCCTCGCCACCCTGATCGGCCTCACCCTGGGCGTGGCGATCGGCATTCTGCCGGTCGCGACCGCCGCCGGCGGCCCCTTGGTGGCGGTGATCTCCATGATCCCGCCCATGGCGATCCTGCCGATCCTGTTCATCGTGTTCGGGCTCGGCGAACTGTCGAAGGTGGTGCTGATCGTGATCGGCGTCGCCCCGCCGATCGTGCGCGACATCGCCATGACGGTGCAGGCCATTCCCGTGGAGCAGCTGGTGAAGGCCCAGACGCTCGGCGCCTCCACCTGGACCACGGTGCTGCGGGTGGCGCTGCCGCAGGCGCTGCCCCGGCTGATCGAGACCGTACGGCTGCAGATCGGCCCGGCCTTCCTGTTCCTGATCGC
This sequence comes from Methylopila musalis, assembly GCF_042679725.1. Taxonomy (NCBI): domain Bacteria; kingdom Pseudomonadati; phylum Pseudomonadota; class Alphaproteobacteria; order Hyphomicrobiales; family Methylopilaceae; genus Methylopila; species Methylopila musalis. Next base: position 3,572 of record NZ_JBHTMX010000089.1, on the reverse strand, counting down.
AGCCGAGGCCATCGCCGCCGACAGCGGCCTCGGCTACCGCATCTTCCTGGTGCGGCGCTACCTCGCCATGGACGTGATCCTGCCTTACGTCGCCTGGATCACGCTGCTCGCCTTCCTGATGGATTTCGCGCTGGCGAAGCTCGCCCGCGGCGCCTTCCCCTGGGCCTATGCGGGGGAACGCCGATGAGCGCGATCTCCGTCCGGGGCGTCTGGGTCGAGTTCGGCGACCAGATCGTCATCGAGAACCTGAATCTCGACATCGCCTCCGGCTCCTTCGTTTCGGTGGTCGGGCCGTCGGGCTGCGGCAAGAGCACCTTCCTGCGCCTTGTGCTGGGGCAGGACCGCCCCACCCGCGGCGCGCTGCTGCTCGACGGCCGGCCGCTGCCCGACGAGCCGGACGCCGATCGGGGCGTTGTGTTCCAGCGCTATTCGGTGTTTCCGCACCTGACCGTGCTCGGCAACGTGCTGGCGGCCTACGAGCTCGGCCAGTCGCGCTTCGCCGCCCGCCTGTTCGGAGCGAAACGCCGCGCCGCGATCGAGCAGGCGGACGAGCTGATCGCCTCGGTCGGCCTCGCGCCCCACCGCGCCAAATATCCGAGCGCGCTGTCGGGCGGCATGCAGCAGCGCCTCGCCATCGCGCAGGCCTTGGCGAAGAACCCCAAGGTGCTGCTGCTGGACGAGCCGTTCGGCGCGCTCGACCCCGGCACCCGCGCCCAGATGCACGCCCTGCTGAAGCCGCTCTGGGCCCGGCTCGGCATGACCGTGATCATGGTGACGCACGACCTGAAGGAGGCCTTCGGCCTCGGCACGCGCGTCATCGCCTTCGACAAGACCCGCCACGACCCCCAGGCCCCCGGCCGCTTCGGCGCCCGCGTCACCTACGACCTCGACCTCACCCGCGACGGCCCGGTCCCGGTGCTCGGCGCCCTGCGCCCGCCCGCCGAAGCGAGGGCCGCGCAATGAGCTGCCCCGTCCTTGTCCCGGCCTTGAGCCGGGACCCAGAACCGCTGACGCCTCCGAACAGTTCTCCCCGGCCGACGCGCTCATCCACAACCCGAAGCGTGTCTGGGTCCCGGCTCAAGGCCGGGACAAGAGTCAGCGCGTTTCCGGGAACGACGGCGTCTCGGGGAGCGCGGACGATCAGCGCGCCTCGCTTCTTCCTTGTCCCGGCCTTGAGCCGGGACCCAGAACCGCTGACGCCTCAGAACAGATCTCCCCGGCCGAAGAGCTCATCCACAACCCGAGCCGTTTCTGGATCCCGGCTCAAGGCCGGGACAAGAGCCGGCGGCCGCCCGGCCCAGCCACCCGCGTTCACCCCGCTGATGACGTTCCCGAGCCTCGGGAAGACGGCCAGCCTTTTCCAAGGAGAAGCCGAATGATCACGTCGCCTGTCCACCGCACGCGCCTTGCGGGCCTTGCGCCCTCGCGCGCCCGAAGCCGCCGCCACCACCCCGATTTTTCCAAGCTGGACACCCAAGGCTGGAAGGCGCTCGACGCCGAGGGCCGGCTGCCGGAGACCATGTGGCGCAAGGAGCAGCAGTGGGCGCTGGACATGGGCCTGCCCGGCGCGGACTCCATCACCGACAAGACGATCCCCACCTTCGCGCGCGGCGAGCTTCCCCACTTCGCCGGCATCAACACCTTCATGAAGGCGCCTTACGTCGAAAACGTGCGGGACGTGGGCAAATACGACGCCGCGGTGCTCGGCATTCCCTTCGACAGCGGCACCACCTACCGCCCCGGAACCCGCTTCGGGCCGCAGGGCGTGCGCCGCATCTCCGCGCTCTACACGCCCTACAACTACGAGCTTGGCGTGGACCTGCGGGAATCCATGACGCTGTGCGACGCGGGCGATGTGTTCACCATTCCCGCCAATCTGGAGAAGTCCTTCGACCAGATCACCCGCGGCGTGGCGCATGTGGCCTCGTCCGGCGCGCTGCCGGTGATGATCGGCGGCGACCACTCCATCGGCTTTCCTTGCGTGCGCGGCATCGCCGAATGCACCTCCAAGCGCATCGGCATCATCCATTTCGACCGCCACATCGACATCCAGGAGAAGGATCTCGACGAGCGCATGCACACCACGCCCTGGTTCTGGGCGACCAACCTGCCGAACGTGCGTCCGACCAATCTGGTACAGCTCGGCATCGGCGGCTGGCAGGTGCCGCGCTACGGCGTCTCCGAGGCGCGCCGCCGCGACACCAATGTGCTGACCATCGAGGACATCGAGAAATACGGGCTCGAGAAAACCGCCGAGATCGCGCTGGAGCTGGCCTGGAAGGACGCCGACGCGGTCTATGTCTCGTTCGACGTGGACTCGATCGACTGCGGCTTCGTGCCCGGCACCGGCTGGCCGGAACCGGGCGGCTTCCTGCCGCGCGAGGCGCTGAAGATCCTCGGCCTCGTCACCGCGCCGGGCATCTGCGGGCTCGAGGTGGTGGAGGTCTCGCCGCCTTACGACACCTCCGACATCACCGCCCTGTTCGCCACCCGCGTGATCGTGGAGGCGCTGGGCTCCATGGTCGCCCACGGCACGCTCGGCAAGCACAAGTCCATCATCGACAAGCCCGTGAGCTATTGAGGCCTTAAGCCGATGCATTACGGACACGACCACCATCACGACCACGGCGGCGGCCATGCCCATGGCCACGCGCATGGCCACGGCCACAACCACCCGCCGGCGCGCGCCACCCAATGGCAGACGCCGCACCTGCCCCACGACCACGTTCCTGACGCGCCGCCGGACCCGCGCGCGGTCGATCTCGATCTGGTCGAGGCCGCCTTCGTGGAGGGTTTCGCCTCGGCCTCCGACGTCACCAGCTTCCTGCGCATGGCCGGCGTGCCCTTCGTGGGCGAAGACGCCGCAGGGCGTCTCCATCATCTTCTGCGGGTGGAGACGGAAGATCTTGTGGACGTGGGCGCCGTCGCGCCGCTGCTCGGCGGCGGCGGGGTGCGTTACGATCCGCTTCCGGCCAAGATGACGTCGCGCCGCCGCCGGCTGACCTTCGTGTTCCACGACGGCCAGCAGGTCGTGCGGCTCCCTTACGCTTCCGCGCGGACGCTCACCGACCGCTCCGACGCCTCGCAGATCGAAACCCGCTCCGCATGACCCTCCCTGGAGACCGCACCATGGCCCGTTCCCTCCTCCGCGCGGCCGTCGTCGCCGCCGCAGCCCTCGCCCCTTCGCTCGCGCTGGCGCATCCCGGCCACGGCGACGCCTTCGGCTTCGCCGCCGGCGTCGGTCATCCCGTCGGCGGCCTCGACCATGTGCTCGCCATGGTGCTGGCGGGCGTGTTCGCCTATCAGCTCGGCGGAAAGGCGATCTGGGCGGTGCCCGCCGCCTTCCTCGGCGTGATGGCGGTCGGCGGCGCGCTCGGCATGGCGGGCGTCGCCCTGCCCTTCGTGGAGACCGGCATCGCGCTATCGATCGTCGTGCTCGGCGCGGCGGTGGCCCTCGGCGTGAAGGCGCCGGTGGCGGCCGCCATGGCGCTCGTCGGCGTGTTCGCCGTGTTCCACGGCTTCGCCCACGGCGCGGAGGCGCCCGACACCGCCGCCGGCGCGGCCTACGCCAT
>NZ_JBHTMX010000088.1:0-11762 GCF_042679725.1 Methylopila musalis | reverse complement strand
CGCCGGCGAGCGCCGCCGACCACGCGCAGGGCCAGAACAGCAGCCACGAGCCGATCGGCCGGTCGGCGCGGGCGAGCCTCAGATAGGGGCGCCACGCCGCCGGCGCGCGCTCGTCCACCCAGTTGCGGGGCGTGGCGTCGGCGACGGAGCCGTGCGGAGAGGCGGTCATGGTGGGCGGTGTCCCTTCTCGCGCCCCGCCACGCGGCCGGGCCGCCGTTCTCTTAACGCCGCAGCGGCGAAACCGACAGACTTGGGGCCCCACCCCGCGCGCCGCGCGGAGCGGCGCGACCGCGACGATCGGTTCAGGGCTCCCCTGCGAGCGGCGCAATTGCAACTGGTTCCAAATTGGACCATATGTCGCCTCATGAGCAGGCATGGACGACGGATCGTAGCGCGGACGAGCGAGGCCTTCGCGGGGCTCGCCGATCACGTGCGTCTGCCGTCGCGGTTCCACGCGCGCCTGTCGGCCATCAGCACGCGACTTCCGCGCGGCTGATCCCGACCGCGCCGCGCCCGCCGCGACGCAAAACCGCCGTTCCGTTTTCCGCTGATTGACCGAGGCGATCATGGCCGCCGCCGCACCGCGCACCCTGTACGACAAGATCTTCGACGACCACGTGGTCGACCGCCAGCCGGACGGCTCCGTGCTGCTCTACATCGACCGCCACCTCGTGCACGAGGTGACGAGCCCGCAGGCGTTCGAGGGGCTGCGCGTCGCCGGCCGCAAGGTCCGCGCGCCCGAGAAGACGCTCGCCGTCGTCGACCACAACGTGCCGACCTCGAACCGCGCCCTGCCGAACCCCGATCCGGAGTCGGCGGCGCAGATCGCAGCGCTGGCCGAGAACACGCGCGAGTTCGGCATCGAGTATTACGACGAGTTCGACGTGCGGCAGGGCATCGTGCACGTGGTCGGCCCCGAGCAGGGCTTCACCCTGCCGGGCATGACCATCGTCTGCGGCGACAGCCACACCTCGACCCACGGCGCCTTCGGCGCGCTGGCCCACGGCATTGGCACCTCGGAGGTGGAGCACGTGCTCGCCACCCAGACGCTGATCCAGACCAAGGCCAAGAACATGCGGATCACGGTCGACGGCGATCTGCCGGACGGCGTGACCGCCAAGGACGTGATCCTCGCCATCATCGGCGAGATCGGCACCGCGGGCGGCACCGGCTATGTCATGGAATACGCGGGCGAGGCCATCCGCGCGCTGTCCATGGAAGGCCGCATGACGGTCTGCAACATGTCGATCGAAGGCGGCGCCCGCGCCGGCCTGATCGCGCCCGACGAGAAGACCTTCGCCTATGTGGAGGGCCGCAAGCGCGCGCCGACGGGCGCGGCCTGGGACGCGGCGCGCCGCTACTGGGACACGCTCGTCACCGACGAGGGCGCCTATTTCGACCGGGAGGTGCGTCTCGACGGCGCCAACCTGCCTCCGATCGTCTCCTGGGGCACCAGCCCGCAGGACGTGGTGTCGGTCACCGGCCGGGTGCCGGACCCGGCGGAGGTCGCCGACGAGATCAAGCGCGCCGCGCTCCAGCGCGCGCTGGCCTATATGGGCCTCGCCGCCGGCACCCGGATCACCGACATCGCGCTCGACCGGGTGTTCATCGGCTCCTGCACCAACGGCCGGATCGAGGACCTGCGCGCCGCGGCCAAGGTGATCGAGGGCAAGACCGTCAACGCCAACGTCAACGCCATGGTGGTGCCGGGCTCCGGCCTCGTGAAGGAGCAGGCCGAGGCCGAGGGGCTGGACAAGGTGTTCAAGGCCGCGGGCTTCGACTGGCGCGAGCCGGGCTGCTCCATGTGCCTCGCCATGAACCCGGACAAGCTCGCTCCCGAGGAGCGCTGCGCCTCCACCTCGAACCGCAACTTCGAGGGCCGGCAGGGCTTCAAGGGCCGCACCCATCTGGTGTCGCCGGCCATGGCGGCGGCCGCCGCCGTCGCAGGCCGCTTCGTGGACGTGCGCGACTGGCGCTGACCGCGCCGCGCTTGATTTTGAGGAGACGGCGCGGTGAGCCTGCGCATCCTGCCCCGGCTGGACGCCGCCGACGCGGTCCGTCTGACGCCGCTCGTCGCCGAATATTCGGCGGCGCTGATGCACGGGCCGGCGGCGGCGATCGACGAGCCTTACGTCCGCCGGCTTCTGGCGGATAGGGTGGTGGAGATCGCCGGCGCCGAGCTCGACGGCGAGCTGGTGGGCTTCGGCCTCTATTACGACCTGCCGGAGGCGATCAGCGCCCGGCGGGCGGGCCAGCTCGACGACCTCTACGTGCGCCCCGCCGCGCGGAGCCACGGGGTGGCGAGCCGGCTGGTGGCCCACATCGCGGCCATCGGCGAGGCGCGGGACTGGGTGCATCTGCGTTGGATGGTTCCGGAGGGGAGCCCCGCCATCGCGCTTTACGAGCGGATCGCGGAGCCGGCGCCCTGGCGCAACTTCGTGGTCCGCATCGACCGCAGCGTGGACTGGTAGAGCCGGCCCCGACATCGGTCGCGTTGCGCGGGCGCAAGCGCCCGTGACAGATAGAGCACACGCGCGCTCAAGGCCGCGGAGGCTGCGGACGGCTCGAACGTCCGCCCCCGGCGTGCTTTGGGTCACGCGCATTCGAGGAAGAGCCCATGCCCGCCTATCGCTCCCGCACCACGACGCACGGCCGCAACATGGCCGGAGCCCGCGGGCTCTGGCGCGCCACCGGCATGAAGGACAGCGACTTCGGCAAGCCGATCATCGCCGTCGCCAACTCCTTCACCCAGTTTGTGCCCGGCCACGTGCACCTGAAGGATCTCGGCCAGCTGGTGGCGCGGGAGATCGAGAAGGCGGGCGGCGTCGCCAAGGAGTTCAACACCATCGCGGTGGATGACGGCATCGCCATGGGCCATGACGGCATGCTCTACAGCCTGCCCTCGCGCGAGCTCATCGCCGACGCCGTGGAGTACATGGTCAACGCCCATTGCGCCGACGCGCTGGTGTGCATCTCCAACTGCGACAAGATCACCCCCGGCATGCTGATGGCGAGCCTGCGCCTCAACATCCCGACCGTGTTCGTCTCCGGCGGCCCGATGGAGGCCGGCAAGGTGACGCTGAACGGCAAGGAGGTGGCGCTCGATCTGGTGGACGCCATGGTCGCCGCCGCCGACGACCGGGTGCCCGACGAGGACGTCAAGGTCATCGAGCGCTCGGCCTGCCCCACCTGCGGCTCCTGCTCGGGCATGTTCACGGCCAACTCCATGAACTGCCTGACCGAGGCGCTCGGCCTGTCGCTGCCGGGCAACGGCTCCACGCTCGCCACCCACGCCGACCGCGAGCGCCTGTTCGTGGAGGCCGGCCACCTGATCGTCGACATCGCCCGCCGCTGGTACGAGGGCGACGACGCCAGCGTGCTGCCGCGCTCGATCGCGAGCTTCGAGGCGTTCGAGAACGCCATGATGCTGGACATCGCCATGGGCGGCTCCACCAACACCGTGCTGCACCTGCTGGCCGCGGCCTGGGAGGCGGAGGCGCCCTTCACCATGGCCGACATCGACCGCCTGTCCCGCCAGGTGCCGGTGCTGTGCAAGGTCGCGCCCGCCAAGAACGACGTGCACATGGAGGACGTCCACCGCGCCGGCGGCGTCATGGGCATTCTGGGCGAGCTGTCCCGCGCCGGCCTGCTGCACCGCGACCTGCCGACCGTGCACAGCGCGACGCTGGGCGAGGCGCTGGCCCGCTGGGACATCGCCGAGACCACCAGCGAGAGCGTGCGCACCTTCTACCGCGCCGCGCCGGGCGGCGTGCCGACCCAGGTGGCCTTCAGCCAGGACCAGCGCTGGAAGGAGCTCGACGTCGACCGCGAGAACGGTGTCATCCGCAGCGCCAAACACGCCTTCAGCCAGGACGGCGGCCTCGCGGTGCTGACCGGCGATCTGGCCGAGGACGGCTGCATCGTGAAGACGGCGGGCGTGGACGACTCGATCCTCGTCTTCGCCGGTCCCGCCAAGGTGTTCGAGAGCCAGGACGACGCGGTCAGCGGCATCCTCACCGGCAAGGTCAAGGCGGGCGAGGTGGTCGTCATCCGCTACGAGGGCCCGCGCGGCGGCCCCGGCATGCAGGAGATGCTCTATCCGACCAGCTACCTGAAGTCGAAGGGGCTCGGAAAGGCCTGCGCGCTGGTCACCGACGGCCGGTTCTCCGGCGGCTCCTCGGGCCTGTCCATCGGCCACGTCTCGCCCGAGGCGGCCGAGGGCGGCCTGATCGCGCTGGTGGAGGACGGCGACCGGATCGAGATCGACATCCCGAACCGCTCCATCCGGCTCGCGGTCGCCCCCGAGGTGATCGCCGAGCGCAAGCAGGCCCAGATCGCTCGCGGGCCCGAGGCGTGGAAGCCCAAGGCCCGCAAGCGCAACGTCTCCCGCGCGCTGAAAGCCTACGCCGCCTTCACCACGAGCGCCGCCCGCGGCGCCGTCCGCGACGTGGACCAGCCCCGCTGAGGGGCTGAGGCGGGCTGGCGGGTGGTGGGACCCCGCAGCCGGGCCGGCGCGCCGTAACGGAGACGCGAGAGGCGACCGTCGCCCGAGCGGCCCGGACTAATGGCCGGTCCCGATCCTTCGGATGTCGCCCCGCCCTCCCGGCGCGCCGGAAGGGCGGGGCGAAACCGTCAGATGACCAGGAAGTCCGCGGCGCCGAGCGACAGCCCGGACGACACGCTCGCGAACGCAATCGCCTTGTAAGCGGAGCCGGAGCCGTCCCGGTCGAACAGCAGCGCGCCGCTTTGGCTGTTGTAAATGATGCGATCATCGGCGTCGGCGGCTTTCGAGCCGATGACGAAGGCGTCCGCGGCGAGCGTCCCTTCGATCAGGCCATGGAACCGGGTGTTGTCGAGCGCGATCCTGTCTTCGCCGACGGTGAAGTCGGTGATGACGTCGAAGTTGGTGTAGCTGAGCTTGGTCGAGAACCGGAACGTGTCCGCGCCGGCGCCGCCGGTCAGCACGTCGAAGTCGCGCCCGCCATCGAGAAGGTTCGCGCCGGCGTTGCCGATCAGGGTGTTGGAGAGGGCGTTGCCGGTGGCGTCGATGTCGGCGTCGCCGGTGAGCGTCACGTTTTCGATGAACTGCAGGCCGGTGTCGAAGCTCACCGAGGACAGCACCGTATCGACGCCGGCGACGTTGGCTTCGATGACGATGTCGCCGATGTCGTCCACCACATAGGTGTCGCTCCCCGCGCGGCCGATCATCGTGTCCGCGCCTATGCCGCCGTCGATGCGGTTCGCGGCGGCGTTGCCGGTGATGGTGTTGGCGAGAGAGTTGCCGGTGGCGTCGATGGCGTCGTTCCCGGTCAGCGTTATGATTTCCAGGTGCCGCGAGTCCGAGAAAAAGCTGACCGAAGCCAGCACCGTGTCGGTGCCCTGATTTTTGGCCTCGTAGATGGTGTCGCCGACATTATCGATGACATAGGTGTCGTCGCCGCGGCCTCCGATCAGCGTGTCCGCGCCCTTGCCGCCATCGAGGCGGTTCGCGCCGTCGTTGCCGGTGAGGATGTTGGCGAGAGAGTTTCCGGTGGCGTCGATGTCGGCGCTGCCGGTGAGCGTCACCTTTTCGATGTGCTGGACGCCGGCGACGAAACTTTTCGACGCCAGCACGGTGTCGATCCCCTGATTTTTGGTCTCGATGACGGTGTCGTCGACGTTATCGACAATGTAGGTGTCGTCGCCGAGGCCCCCGATCATCGTGTCCGCGCCCTTGCGGCCGTCGAGGCGGTCGTTTCCATCGCCGCCGTCGAGCGTGTTGGCGGCGGCGGTGCCGATAAGGATGTTGGCGAGGGCGTTTCCGGTGGCGTTCAGGGCGCTTCCGGTGAGAGTGACGTTCTCCACATGATGAAGGTTCTGGAGATCGAAGTCGATCGAGCTGATCACCCTGTCGTTCAAGCCCTCGTTCTCGGCTTCGATCACCACGTCGCCGACGTCATCCACAATGTAGGTGTCATCTCCACTGCGGCCGATCATCGTGTCGGCGCCTTCTCCGCCGTCGATGATGTCTCCGTACCCGCTGCCGGTAAGGATGTTGTCGAAAGAGTTTCCGGTGGCCGTTGAGTTCTTGCCGAGAAGAGTGAGATTCTCGATGTGCTTGCCGCGGAGGTCGAAGCTGACGCCGGACAGCACGGTGTCGAGGCCCTCGTTCTCGGCTTCGATGACGATGTCGCCGACATTGTCCACCACGTATGTGTCGTCGCCGGCGCCGCCGATCATTCTGTCGGCGCCTCGCGCGCCGTCGATGCGGTTGGCGGCGGAGTTGCCGGTGAGGACATTGTCGAGCGCGTTGCCGGTGACGTCGATGGCGGCGGAGCCCGTCAGCGTCACGTTCTCGATGTACTGCGTGCCGGTGCTGAAGCTGATCGAGGTCAGGACGTGGTCGACGCCCTCGAGGAGACCTTCACGGATGACATCGTTGATATCATCGATCACATAGGTGTCGTTTCCGGCCCCGCCCAGGAGCCAGTCTTTACCGGCGCCGCCCTCCAGCCAGTCGTCGCCGCTTCCGCCCTCCAGCCAGTCGTCGCCGTCGCCGCCGTAAAGTTTGTCGTTTCCTTTTCCGGCTTCAATCTGATCATCGCCGCCATGGCCAAAGAGAGTGTCATGGTCCTCGTCGTTATCGACTCGGGAGTCGCCGTAACCTGTTATAAGATCATTGAATTCTGTGCCGTTTATGGTGTCCGGCTCACTTGTTCCAAACAGATTGGCCACGTTGTTCCCCAATGCCGACCGGCGCGCTTTCGCGATTCAATATCCGTGAAAAACGGATGCGCTGCGAGGGGCACCCTCGGACAGAGGGAACACGGAGGAAATCGGCCCGTTTTGCGCTCTCAAGCGCGGCGCGCTCACGGACGGATCGCGGCCTGGGAGCCCGTCTGAACGTTTCGTCGCATTGTCAGGCCTAAGCGGGATCGTCGGCATCCGCGACGCGAACGCCGCAGATCATGCTCGACGAAACGTCGTGAGACTCCAGCTTCGCCGAGCATGACAAGGGTTTGAAACGCGCGCTGCGGCGATGTCCGGACAGGCTTCCCGACACGCCATAAGGCGGGGGACGGTCCGGCGGGCGCGACAGCGGTTTTCAGGGGCCGATCGCGTCTTCGCCGACGTCAAGCCAGACGAAAGATTCCGATCATGCGAAGATAAACGATTGGTACCACCACCTGGGCTCGAACCAGGGACCTCTTGATCCACAATCAAGCGCTCTAACCAACTGAGCTATGGCGGCACGGGTCGTTTCGCGGCGGAAATTAGAAGAAACCGCCGCGGCAGGCAAGCGTCGCGACGGGTTTTTCGACAGGGGAATGACGTCGCAGGCGACGTCTTTTTCGCGGCCCGGATCAGGCCGGCGTCGCGGTCTCGGCGTCGGCTTCCGCGTCGATGGCGTCGACCTCGGCGGAGGCGAACGGATAGGCCGTCGAGCAGAAGTCGCAGGTCACGATCACGCCGCCGTCCTCCGTGCGCATGTCCCGGCGCTCCTCGCCCGAGAAGCTCTTCAGCATGCCGCGCACCCGGTCGCGGGAGCAGCGGCAGGCCTCGCGCACGCCGAGGCTGTCGAACACGCGGATCTCGCGCTCGTTGAACAGGCGGATCAGCAGACGCTCGGGCGCGAGCGTCGGGTCGATCAGCTCGTGGTCCTCGACCGTCGCGACCAGCGTCTGGGCCTCGACCCAGGCGTCGTCCTCCTCGGTCGCGTGCACCTGCGCGCCCTCCGGCGCGTCGCCGGGATGGAGGTCGGCCACGCGCATGCGCTCGGGCGCCTCGGGCAGGAACTGCGCCAGGATGCCGCCCGCGCGCCACGAATGGCGGGCGCCGGCCTCGAAGCTCTCGGCCACGGCGAGGCGGATCTTGGTCGGGATCTGCTCCGACTGCTGGAAGTAGGTGTGCGCGGCGTCCTCGAGCGAGCCGCCGTCCAGCGCCACCACGCCCTGATAGCGCGACATCTCCGGGCCCTGGTCCACAGTCAGCGCCAGATGGCCCTTTCCGAGCAGGGCGCCGGCGGTGGCCGCGCCGTCGAGCCGGTCGGCGTCGAAGCGGGCGCAGGCGCGCAGCCGGTCGGGCGCCTCGAAGTCCACCACCAGCATGCCGACGGGCCCGTCGGAGCGGGTCTGGAGCTGGAACCGGCCCTCGATCTTGAGCGCGGAGCCGAGCAGCACGGTGAGCGCCGCGGCCTCGCCCACGAGCTTGGACACCGCCGGCGGATAGGCGTGGCGCTCCAGCACGGCGTCGATCGACGGCCCGAGCCGCACGATGCGGCCACGCACGTCGAGCGCCTCGATCTGGAACGGCAGGACGCGGTCGTCGCCGTCGTCGCGGAGACCTGTGGGGGAGAGGGGGCTGGTCATGATGGCTGCTTACTTAGTGGCGGCCGCGGAAAAGCGGAAGCCCCCGCGATGCGGCGGGCGAGGGGGGCGTGGCGGAGATGTGATCGGCGCCCCCCGACCCTCCGCGCGTTGAAGCGGGGCGGACGGGCGCTACCTGCTGGGGGAGACGGCGTTTCAGCCGCCAAAGAACATTGCGCCCTCAAGGAACATGGCCATGCCCGCACTCGACAAACCCACCCCCACGCTCAGCATCCTGCTGATGATCGTCGTCGGCCTCGTGATCGGCGTCTGCGCCGCGGCGATCTTCGAGGGGCTGGGGCTCGGCGGCCGCGGCGTGGCGCTGATCTCGGGCGGCCTCGCGGTGCTGGCGGCGAGCGTGATCCGCTTCAAGCTGATGTCGCGGCTGCTCGGGGACCACGCGGGCGAATCCACCATGGTCGGCACGCTGGTGATCTACGGCGTGATCTCGACGATCGCGGGCGGCCTCGCCGGCCACGACCTCTACTCGTTCCTCGACGCCCGGATGCCGATCATCCTCGGCGCGATCGCCGGCCTGCTGTCGGTGAGCGTGATGTCGATCGCCATGGTCACGCTGCACGAGAACCGGAGGACGGCCGCGCTCTGAACGCGCGTCGTCCTTAAGCCCTCAGGCGCCGACCGCGCCGAAACACCAGGCGAGCACGCCCTTCTGGGCGTGCAGCCGGTTCTCCGCCTCGTCGAACACGGCGGACTGCGGCCCGTCGATGATCTCGTCCGTCACCTCCTCGCCGCGATGGGCGGGCAGGCAGTGCAGGAAGATAGCGTCCGGCGCGGCGCGCTTCATCAGCGCGGCGTTCACCTGATAGGGCTTCAGCAGGTTGTGGCGCCGCTCCCAGTCGCTGTCGCCCATGGAGACCCAGCTGTCGGTGATGACGGCGTCGGCGCCCGCCACCGCCTCCTCCGGATCGTCGCCGACGCGGATGTCCGCGCCCTCGCTTTTCGCCCAGTCGAGAATGTCGGCGTTGGGGCCGAGTTCGGCGGGCGTCGCCACGTTGAGGCGGAAGTCGAAGCGGGCGGCGGCGTGCATCCACGAGGCGAGCACGTTGTTGAAGTCGCCGGTCCAGGCGATCGTGCGGCCGGAGATGTCGCCCTTGCGCTCCTCGAAGGTCAGCAGGTCGGCCATGACCTGACAGGGGTGCGAGCGCTTGGTCAGGCCGTTGATCACGGGCACGGTGGCGTGCAGCGCCAGCTCCATCAGCTGCTCGTGGTCGAGCATGCGGATCATGATCGCGTCCACGAAGCGGGAGAGCACCCGGGCGGTGTCGGCGATGGCCTCGCGCTCGCCGAGCTCGATCTCCTTGCCCGACACCATGATGCTTTCGCCGCCGAGATCGCGGATGCCCACGTCGAACGACATGCGGGTGCGCAGCGACGGCTGCTCGAACACCATGGCGATGACCTTGCCGGCGAGCGGCTTGTCGCCCTCGGCGGCGGGGGTGCGGCGGCGCGCCTTCATGTCCCGGCCGGCGTTCAGCATGGCGCGAAGCTCGGCGCGGGAGAAGTCCCGCAGGTCGAGGAAGTGGCGTGGCGTGACGATGCTCATTCTGCGGCTCCCCGCGCGGCCGAGAGGCCCATGTCCCGCTCCAGGCGGGTGAGCCCGCGGTCGATCATGTCCATGGCGGCGGCGACGTCCGCCTCCGTCACCACCAGCGGCGGCAGCAGCCGCACCACGTTGTCGCCGGCGCCCACGGTGAGCAGCCCTTCGGCGCGCAGCGCCCCGGCGACCTCGGTGTTCGGAACCGCGCAGCGCAGGCCGAGCAGCAGCCCTTCGCCGCGCACCTCGGTCACGAGGCGCGGATGGGCGTCGATGATCTCCGCGAGCCGCTGGCGGATCAGCAGGCTCATGCGCCGCACGTGGTCGAGGAAGCCCGGCTCCGTCACCACGTCGAGCACGGCGTTGCCCACCGCCATGGCGAGCGGGTTGCCGCCGAAGGTGGAGCCGTGGACGCCGGCGGTCATGCCGTCGGCGGCGGCGCGGGTGGCGAGGCAGGCGCCGATGGGGAAGCCGCCGCCGAGCCCCTTGGCGAGCGCCATCACGTCCGGCGTCACGCCCGCATGCTCATAGGCGAACAGCGTTCCGGTGCGGCCGACGCCGCACTGGACCTCGTCGAACACCAGCAGCAGGCCGTGCGCGTCGCAGATGTCGCGCAGGGCCCGCAGCGTCGCGGGCGACAGCGGGCGCACGCCGCCTTCGCCCTGGGCCGGCTCCACCAGCACGCCGGCGGTCTCCGGGCCGATGGCGGCCTTCACCGCCTCCAGATCGCCGAAGGGGACCTGATCGAAGCCCTCCACCTTCGGGCCGAAGCCCTCCAGATACTTGGCCTGCCCGCCGGCGGCGATGGTCGCCAGGGTGCGGCCGTGGAAGGCGCCCTCGAAGGTGATCAGCCGGTAGCGCTCGGGCTGGCCGTTGGCGTGGAAATGCTTGCGCGCGAGCTTGATGGAGGCTTCGAGCGCCTCCGCGCCCGAATTGCAGAAGAACACCACGTCCGCGAAGCTCGCCTCGACCAGCCGCTGGGCGAGACGCTCGCCCTCGGGGATGCGGTAGAGGTTGGAGACGTGCCACAGCTTCTCGGCCTGCTCGGTCAGCGCCTTCACCAGATGGGGATGGGCGTGGCCGAGCGAATTCACCGCGACGCCGGCGGCGAAATCGAGATAGCGTCGCCCGTCCGTCGCCGTCAGCCAGCAGCCCTCGCCGCGCTCGAAGGCGAGGTCGGCGCGGGCGAACACGGGAAGCAGCGGAGACGTGGCGGAGGACATCGGCCCCCTCCCTGACCAGACGGACGTGGAGCTTCGATCGAGCGGACCGCGCGGGCGAACCGTGCGCGGGAAAAACAAAAAGAGCCGCCCAGCCGAGCGGCCCTTCCGTTCCGCGCGGATAATATGTGCGCTCGCCCCCTTGTCAATCACGGCCTGTCCGTGCTTGGGCGCTCTTCAGACCGGCCGCGACGCAAGGTAGGTGGGGAAAACCCCGGTGTTGCATTCTGGACTCTTGCCGCTGAGTCGCCGGGCGCCTTAGTTTAGCTTCCGTTAAGCGCGAGTAGCGCGCAGCGAAACATCCTTGGCGTAGAAACGGCGGCGACGCCTGTGCGTGATCTTAAGTCACGCGCTGGCGGTGCGAAGCGGATTCCGCCGAAACGCGAATGGAGAGTCCAATGCAGTGGACCGACGAGCGGGTGGAGTTGCTCAAAAAGCTCTGGGCCGAGGGGCTGAGCGCCAGCCAGATCGCCGCTGAGCTCGGCGGCGTCACCCGCAACGCCGTGATCGGAAAGGTGCACCGTCTGGGCCTTTCCGGCCGGGCCAAGGTGGCCGCTCCGAGCTCCGCTCCCCGCCTGCGCAAGCCCTCGGTCGCGGCCCCCGCCGCCCGTGTCGCCGCGGCCCCCGCCGGCGTCGCCGCCG
>NZ_JBHTMX010000087.1:0-11860 GCF_042679725.1 Methylopila musalis | reverse complement strand
GCGACCGCGCCGCCCTCGTGCCGGAGGACGACGGCGTCCGGGCCGGGACGGCTCTCCAGAACCGGCGCCTCGACGCGGACCAGCCCGGGCTCGCGCGCGGCGGCCCGCTCCAGCGCCTCCACCAGCGGGGCGTTTGGCACGTTCCAGCCGAAGGCCTCCAGCCCGAGCTCGGCGGCGTCGAACGTCACCTCCGGGGTGCGGATCAGCCGGCGGCCGCCGTCCACGATCCGCAGCTTCCGCAGCGGCGCGGCGAGCGTCGCCACCTCGTCCCAGATCCCGGCCTCGCGCAGGATGGCGACGGAGCGGTCCAGCAGCGCGGTGGTGCGGGAATCGGCGCGGGCCTTCGGGGCGACAAGCGTCACGCGCGCCCCGGCGCGGGCGACGAGCAGGGCCGCCAGAAGCCCCGCCGGCCCCGCGCCCGCAACCGCCACGTCGTTCGTCGTCTCCGCCATGTCCGGCTCCTGTGATCGGGCGGCACCATAACGCGCAAGGTCGGCCCTCGGCCACCGCGGGGCGCGACGGCTTCGTGATCGTTTTCCACGACGTCGTGATCTTGCGGGCGCGGCCGCGGCGTCTATTTCGCGTCGCACCGCAACAGGCACGAGAAGGCGTCTCCCCCCAATGCTCGAGGTTTTCTCGACGCCGGAAGCGTGGGCCGCGCTGCTGACGCTGACGGCCATGGAAATCGTTCTCGGCATCGACAACATCGTGTTCATCTCGGTGCTTATCTCCAAGCTTCCCGAAGCCCGGGCCAAGGTGGCGCGTCAGATCGGCCTCAGTCTGGCGCTCGTGTTCCGCATCGCGCTTCTGTTCATGCTCACCTGGCTGATCGCGCTGCGCGAGCCGGTGATCGAAATCTTCGGCAAGGGCCTGTCCTGGCGGGACATCATCCTGATCGGCGGCGGCGCCTTCCTGCTGGTGAAGGCCACCCTCGAACTGCACGGCGCGGTGGAGGGCGAGGACCACGGCAGCAAGGGCGGCCCGGCCGCGGCCTTCGGCGTGATCATCGCCCAGATCGTCGTGATCGACCTCGTGTTCTCGGTCGACAGCATCATCACCGCCATCGGCATGGCCGAAGACATCGAGGTGATGATCGTGGCCGTGGTGATCGCGGTGGCCGTGATGTACGCGCTGTCCGGCCCGATCAGCGACTTCGTGTCGAAACATCCGACCACCAAGGTGCTGGCGCTCGCCTTCCTGCTGCTGATCGGCATGGTGCTGGTGGCGGACGGCCTCGGCTTCCACGTGCCGAAGGGCTACATCTACTCGGCCATGGCCTTCGCCTTTCTGGTGGAGATGATCAACATCGCCGCGCGCCGCAAGCAGACCAGGGCGAGCCACGCGGTCGGCGTGGAGGGCGACCCCAAGCCTGATCCGGCCGATCCGCTCGGGCGCTGACCCGATCTCTCGACGCGGGACGACCGGCCTTGCCGGCCGTCCCGCCCCATGCCACCGCTCCTTGAGGGCCGGCCCGCGCCAGCGACCCGGCTCCCCGTTCGTTCAGAGGGTTCCCCGCATGCGTCGAACGCTTCTCCTGACCGCCGCCATCGCCGGCCTGCTCGCGGCGGCCCCGGCGTCCGCCGACGACCTCGTCCGCGCGCGGGTCGACAATCTGAGCCATCCGACCAAATGCGCGGAGTTCGACAATGTCTATCTCACGCTGACCAATCCCCGCGCCCGCTCCTTCCGCATCGAGGTGACGCCGCCGGTCTATCTCGCCGATCTCAAGGTCGACGACACCGCGCCGAACTTCGACCACTGCGAGGCGATGAAGGACGACCCGAAGTTCAAGTTCGAGCCCAAGACGCTGACGCTTTACGAGGACGCGGACACGCGCATCCTCGGCTTCACCCATGAGGTGTCCTGGCGCGCCCGGGGCGCCGAGGTGGTGATCGGCGACGTGGACGAGCGCGACATCCACCTGATCCAGGTGCAGAAGAAGGTCGCGGACAAGTTCCAGGAGTATCTGGTCGTCTACCCGTTCGACGGCTACTGGCGCGCCAAGCCGATCCCGCCGCAGCGCTTTCCCGAGGCGGCCTACGGCACGTCGTTCCTGATCGGCCCGATCGAGGAGCAGCACCGCCCGATCGTGGACCTCGACCGTATCGAGATCGACGGCAAGAACCTCGTCTTCAAGCTCCGCTTCGCCCGCGGCGGAACCGGCGAGCTGAAGGTGGAGAAGGCGGAGCGCGACGGCGTCGCCCTCGCGGTCAAGCTGGACGGTCTGCCGGTGACGGCGGACAAGCAGGCGCCCTTCGCCGGCATCCGCTCCATGTTCGTGACCCCCGACAACGCCGACACCGCCCGCGTGGTGTGGCGCACGGACGGGGGCCTGTTCACGGAGAACGTGATGGACTTCAAATCCACCTCGACGGACGACGTGCGATTCGATCGCGTCGAACTTTCGAAGCACAACACCAGCGCGCCGGACGTGAGCTTCCGCGGCTTCCGCGGCGCGGGCGAGTGAGGAGGGCCGGTCCATGGCCAAAGCGATCCGCGTCAACGCCGCCGGCGGCCCCGAGGCCCTGAGCTTCGAGGACATCGACGTTCCGGCGCCGAAGAAAAACGAAGCGCACATCCGCCACACGGCGATCGGCGTGAACTTCATCGACGTCTACCAGCGCACCGGGCTCTATCCCGTGCCGACCCCCTTCACGCTCGGGCTCGAAGGCGCGGGCGTGGTGGTGGCGGTGGGCGAGGGCGTCGCCGACCTCGCGCCCGGCGACCGGGTGGCCTATGCGGGCGGCGGCAACGGCGGCTACGCCACCGAGCGGGTGATCGCGGCCGACAAGCTGGTGAAGCTGCCGGCGGGCGTCAGCGACGAGGTCGCGGCGGCGGCCATGCTGAAAGGCCTCACCGCGCAGGTGCTGCTGCGCCGGGTGTTCCGCGTCGGCGCCGGGCACACGATCCTGTTCCACGCCGCGGCCGGCGGCGTCGGGCAGATCGCCAGCCAGTGGGCGAACCATCTCGGCGCGACGGTCATCGGCACCGCCGGCGGGCCGCAGAAGGTGGCGCTGGCGAAATCCAGGGGCTGCGCCCACGTCATCGACTACCGCTCGGAGGATTTCGTCGCCCGCGTGCTCGAGATCACCAACGAGAAGAAGGCGGACGTGGTCTACGACTCCGTCGGCAAGGACACGTTCCCCGGCTCGCTCGACTGCCTGAAGCCCCACGGGCTCTGGGTCAGCTTCGGCCAGTCCTCGGGCGTCGTGCCGGACTTCCCCATCGGCCTGCTCGGCCAGAAGGGCTCGCTGTTCGCGACCCGGGCGAGCGTGTTCAACTATGTGGTCTCCCCCGCCGAGCTGCAGGCGGCGGCGGAGGACCTGTTCGCGGTGATCGCCTCCGGCGCGGTGACGGTGGATGTGGGCGCGCGCTACCCGCTCAGCGAGGCGGCCGAGGCGCACCGGGCGCTGGAGGGGCGGGCGACCACCGGCTCCACCATTCTGATCCCGTGACCGAGCGCGAGCTTTTGCTGCGCGCGGCGGAGCTGTCGCGCGTCCACAGTCTGGCGGGAGACGGCGCGCCCTTCGGGGCCGTCGTCGCCACGCCGGACGGGACCGTGGTGGCGGAGGGCTGGAACGAGACCTTCGTCGCCAACGACCCCACCGCGCACGCGGAGGTGGTCGCCATCCGCCGGGCGACGCAGGCGCTCGGCCGGCTCGATCTGTCGGGCCATGTGATCTACGCCTCCTGCGAGCCGTGCCCCATGTGCCTCGGCGCCATCTTCTGGGCGCGGCTCGACCGGGTGGTGTTCGCCAACAGCCGGGAGGACGCGGCCCGCTTCGGCTTCGACGACGCCGCGCTCTACGACGAGGTGGCCCGGCCACTCGACGCCCGGCGCATCCGCTGCGAACACGCGCCCCTCGACGAGGCGCTCGACGTGTTCGGCGAATGGGCGCGCTGGGGCGGCCCCGCCGGATGACGGAGCGCGCCGCGCTCCGTCCACGGCTCTCAGGCGACAAGCGGGCGGCGAGGCCCTATATCGCTTGAGACATCCTTGGCGCCTGACGCTCACGAGACCGAATGCCGAGCTTCCGCACCTCACGCCGCGTGCCCCATTCCGCCGACGAGATGTTCGACCTCGTCGCGGACGTGGAGAAATACCCCCTGTTCCTGCCGCTGTGCGAGGCGCTGAAGGTGCGCTCCCGCGAGGAGCGCGACCAGCGCCCGGTGCTGATCGCCGACATGACGGTGGCCTACAAGATGTTCCGCGAGACCTTCACCAGCAAAGTGACGCTGGACCGGGAGGCACGGACCATCACCGTGTCCTATCTCGACGGGCCGTTCAGCCATCTGGAGAACCGCTGGTCGTTCGAGCCGCGGTCCGAGGGCGGCAGCGAGGTGCGGTTCTTCATCGACTGGGAACTGCGCAGCCGCATGCTCTCCATGCTGGTGGGCGCGGCCTTCGAGCGGGTGTTCCGCCGCTACGCCGAGGCGTTCGAGCAACGCGCCGACCGGGTCTACGGCGTGAAGCCGGCGCTGGCGTGAGCGGCCGGCTGGACGAGTTCGGGCTGATCGCCCGCTACTTCCGACCCCTCGCCACGGCGCCGGGCGCCGCGGGCCTGACCGACGACGCCGCCATCATCCCCCACGCCTATGGCAAGGAGCTGGTGGTCACCACCGACGCCGTGGTGGCGGGGGTGCATTTCTTCCCCGACGATCCGGCGGACGCGGTGGCGCGCAAGGCGCTGAGGGTGAACCTGTCCGATCTCGCCGCCAAGGGCGCGCGGCCCACCGGCTATCTGGTGACGCTCGCGCTGCCGGACGTCTGGGACGAGGACTGGCTCGAAGCTTTCTCGGAAGGCCTCGCCATCGACCAGGAGGAGTTCGGCGTCTCGCTGCTCGGCGGCGACACGGTGCGCTCTCCCGGCGGGCTCGTGATCTCCATCACCGCCTTCGGCCATGCGGCGGAGGGCCATGTGCCCCGCCGCGACGGCGGCGCGCCCGGCCAGCGGCTCTACGTCACCGGCACGGTCGGCGACGCCGCGCTTGGCCTCATGCTGCGGCAGGACGAGCGCCTCGGCCGGCTGTGGGATCTGAGCCGCGCCGAGAAGGAGGCGCTGCTCGACCGCTATCTGCTGCCGGAGCCGCGGGTGGCGCTGGCGGGCGTGGTCGGCGCTTATGGCGCGGCCTCCATGGACGTGTCGGACGGACTGGTGGGCGACGTGCGGAAGCTGGCGGAGGCGTCCCGCGTCCGCGCGGTGATCGACGCCGCGCGGGTGCCGCTGTCGTCCGGGGTGGCGCGGGCGGCGCGGCTCGATCCGCCGGCGCTCGGCTCCGCGCTCACCGGCGGCGACGATTACGAGATCCTGGTCGCGATCGACCCGGAGGACGTGGAGGCGTTCGAGGCGGAGGCGATCTCCCACGGCGTGCGCGTCGCGGACATCGGCGTGCTCACCGAAGGCTCCGCCGTGCGCGTGGAGCGCCACGGCCGCGAGATGATCTTCCAGCGCGGAAGCTGGAATCACTTCTAGCCGCCGGTCGGAACGCGACGGGCTGAGGGCAGGGAGATGACGCGTGAGCCGCGCCGGATGACGCGGACGTGTTGCCGCCGCGCCACGGCGGGCGTTGAAGTGATGACGTCCGTGATTGAAACAGTAACCTTCGACCACGAAAATGCCGCGGAGCGTCAATCTTAGTCGGCGCGCCGCCCGTCTTTGGGGCGGACAACCCCATTCCAAGCCCCGATCGTCCCGCGCCTTGCGGAACGACTGCAGCAAAACCAGAAAAACGCGGCGGAGCACCCATGCGATCCACCCACAAACGTCTTGTCGGCGCCCTTGTCGGCCTCGGCATGGTCCTCGGCGGCGGCGCCGCGTCGGCTGCGTCCTGCAACGACGGCCCCGCCGGCTTCGACGCCTGGGTGCAGGCTTTCGAGCAGGAAGCGGTGTCCAAGGGCATCTCGCCGCGGGTGGCGCAGGCGGCCCTGACGGGCGTCGCCTATGACAGCCGCCTGATCGCCTACGATCGCACCCAGAAGCCGTTCAAGCTCACCTTCGAGCAGTTCGTGGCCAAGCGCGCCCCGGCCTCGCTGATCACCCAGGCCCGGTCGCGCATCCAGCGCAACAAGGCGCTGTTCGATCGCGTCGAGGCGCAGTACGGCGTGCCGGCCCCGATTCTCGCCACCATCTGGGGCATGGAGACCGCCTTCGGCGCCATCCAGGGCAAGAAGAACGTGTTCAACGGTCTGGCGACGCTCGCGTTCGACTGCCGCCGCACCGAGATGTTCCAGCGCGAGCTGATCGCCGCCATGCAGCTCGTCGACCGCGGCGACCTGACCATGGGCGAGATGCGCGGCGCCGAGCACGGCGAGATCGGGCAGGCCCAGTTCCTGCCGTCCAACTACCTGAAATACGCCGTGGACGGCGACGGCGACGGCCGCCGTGACATGGTGCGCTCCTCCGCCGACACCATCGCCTCCATCGCCAACTATCTCCGCGCCAAGGGCTGGCGCGCCGGCGGCGGCTGGGAGGAGGGCTCGGCCAACTTCGCCGTGCTCGGCGAGTGGAACAAGGCCCGCGTCTACCAGCGCGCCATCGCCTACGCCGCGACGCAGATCGACCAGGGCGGCTCGCGCGCCCAGCGCTGACGCTTTCCCATACGCGACGACGAACCAGAAGGCCCGCCGGCGTCGCCCGGCGGGCCTTTCGCTCGTTTGCGCCTCATCGCCCGTGGCGAAGCGGCGTCGGCGCGCTAGTTGAGAACGGCGCAGCGCAACCTTCCAGTGAGCCTTCGTGGATAAGCCCTTGTTTTTCCTCACGCGCTGGACGCCGGCCTGGCGTCTGCCGGAGTTCAACACCCTCGTCGCCTTTCTGGTGATTTCGGGCATGCTCTTCGCCTTCGCGAAGATCGCCGACGAGATGGCCGAGGGCGAGACCGCCCATTTCGACGACGCCCTGCTGCTGGCGCTGCGCCAGCCGGGCGATCTGGCGCGCCCCGTTGGGCCGTGGTGGCTGGAGGCGGCGATGGTGGACATCACCGCGCTCGGCGGCTGGACGGTGCTGACGCTGCTCACCGTGGTCGTGCTGGTCTATCTCGTCATCACCGCGCGCAAAGGCGCTGCGGCGCTGGTGCTGGCGGCGGTCGCCGGCGGGGCGCTGCTGTCCTCGGCGCTCAAGATCGGCTTCGCCCGGCCCCGGCCGGAGCTGGTGGACCATCTGGTCAATGTGAGCTCCGCCAGTTTCCCGAGCGGCCACGCCATGCTGTCCGCCGCGACCTACCTGACGCTCGGCGCGCTGCTCTCCCGCACGGAGCCGCGCCGCTCGGTGCGGGCGCTGATCTTCGGGGTCGCGGTGACGCTGACGCTGGTGATCGGCGTCAGCCGGGTCTATCTCGGCGTGCACTATCCGACCGACGTGCTGGCCGGCTGGTGCCTCGGCGGCTCCTGGGCGCTGATGTGCTGGCTGGTGGCCCGCTGGCTGCGGCCGAAGGGCGACGAGACCGACGCCCCGGCGACCTTACGCGAGTGACCGGCAGGGCGGCCATGCGGAAACGCCCGGTCCGGCGCCGCCCATGGCGCGGGGCTTCGTGGTAGGCAGCCCACGTTCATCTGTCCGCATGCGTGGTCTCGCGTCGTCGTCATGTTTCTCGGCATAGGCCTCAAGGTCCTTTCGGCCCTGCTGTTCACGGTCATGGCCGCGCTGATCCGCGCGCTCGGGCCGGACGTGCCGACGGGGCAGGTGGTGTTCGCCCGCTCGTTCTTCGCGCTCGCGCCGCTGATGCTCTGGCTCGTCTGGCGCGGCGGGGTGGGGGCGGCGCTGAAGACGCGGCGCCCCGTGGGCCGCGAGCTGCGCGGCGCGGTCGGCGACGCCTCCATGTTCTGCATGTTCGCAGGGCTTGCCCGGCTGCCGCTGCCGGACGCGACCGCGCTCGGCTACGCCTCGCCGCTGTTCACGGTGGCGCTCGCCGCCGTGCTGCTTCGGGAGCGGGTGGGCCCGCACCGCTGGGCGGCGATCGCGGTGGGGCTGACCGGCGTGCTGGTGATGCTGTGGCCGCAGCTTCACTCCGGGGCTCTGGCCTCGGCCGTGAGCGGCGCGCCGGACGCCAGCGACACGGCCGTGGGCGCCGCCTTCGCGGTGGGCGCGACGGCGTTGACCGCCGGCGCCATGATCCAGATCCGCCGCCTGACCCAGAGCGAGGGCACCGGGGCGATCGTGTTCTACTTCACGCTCTGGAGCATGGTGACGGGGCTCGTGATCTCCGCGCTGTTCGGCTGGCGCTGGCCGGCGGACGGGCGCGAGGCGGCGCTGCTGGTGGGCGTCGGGCTGGTGGGCGGCGTGGCGCAGATCCTGCTCACCGAGAGCTACCGTCACGCCGACGCCTCGCTGATCGCGCCGTTCGAATACACCAGCATCCTGTGGGCGCTGATCATCGGCCTCGCTGTGTTCGGCGACCTGCCCTCGGTTTGGGTGTTCGCGGGCGGCGCGGTCGTGGTGGCGTCGGGGGCGGCGGTCGCCTGGGTGGAGCGGCGGCTCGGGCTGAAGCGGGCGCGCGCGGCGAAAGCCGCGCCGCAATCGCCGACCGCCTGACGCGCCGCCACTTCAATCGCGCCGCCGGCCCTTGGCCAGGGCGCGGCGGCGCTTTATGCCAGAGGCATGAGCACGCCCATCGCCCTCACCGTCGCCGGCTCCGACTCCTCGGGAGGCGCGGGCGTTCAGGCGGATCTGAAGACCTTCTCCGCGCTCGGCGTTTACGGCGCCTCCGCCATCGTGGCGCTGACCGCCCAGAACACGCGGGGCGTGACCGCGATCCACGACGTGCCCGCCGACATGGTGACGGCCCAGATCGACGCCGTGTTCGACGATCTGGCGGTCGGCGCGGTGAAGATCGGCATGGTTTCCCAGAGCGCCACCATCGAGGCGATCGCCGCCGCGCTGACGCGCCATGCCCCTTCCGCCGTCGTGGTCGATCCGGTGATGGTGGCGAGTTCGGGCGCGCGGCTCTTGAGCGAGGACGCGGTCGAGACGCTGACCCGCCGGTTGATCCCGCTCACCACGCTGCTGACCCCGAACCTGCCCGAGGCCGCCGTGCTGACCGGCCGCGCCATCGCCCGCGACGAGGACGAGATGGCCGCGCAGGCCGAGGCGCTGCTGGCGCTCGGCGCCCGGGCGGTGCTGGTCAAGGGCGGCCACGGCGAGGGGGCGGAGAGCGTCGACGTGCTGCGGACCGCGGACGGCCTCGCCCGCCGCTTCGCGGCCCCGCGCCGCGCCACCCGCAACACCCACGGCACCGGCTGCACGCTGTCCTCCGCCATCGCGGCGGGGCTCGCGAAGGGTGCGGGACTGGAGGACGCGGTGGCCGCGGCGAAAGCCTATCTGCGCGCCGCGCTCGACCAGGCCGACGACCTGACCATCGGCCACGGCCATGGCCCCGTGCACCATTTCCACGCCTGGTGGCCGGCGGCCAAGGCCTGATCGCCCGGACGGCCTTCGTCACACGCGGACGGTCAGGCGGCACGGCCCTCGGCGTCGGCGGTCGCGATCACGTCGCGCACGTTCGCCACGAACTGCGCGGTCGCCTCGCGCCAGCCATGGGCCAGCGCCACCCGGCGCGCGTCCTCGCCGGAGAGCTTCAGCGCGGCGAGCGCCGCCGTGCGCAGGTCCGGGTCCAGCGCGCCGGCGCCGGTGCCCTCAAGCACGTCGAGCGGCCCGGTGACGGGGAAGGCCGCCACCGGAACGCCGCTCGCCAGCGCCTCCAGCACCACGATGCCGAACGTGTCCGTGCGGCTCGGGAACACGAACACGTCGGACGAGGCGTAGGCGGCGGCCAGCGCGTCGCCCTCCAGCGTGCCGGTGAAATGGGCGTCGGGATACGCGGCCTCGAGCTCCGCCCGCTGTGGCCCGTCGCCGACCACAACCTTGGAGCCCGGCAGGTCGAGCGCCAGAAACTCCTCGATGTTCTTCTCGGTGGCGACCCGGCCCACATAGAGAAAAATCGGGCCCGGCAGGTCGAAGGCGCGCGCGGTCGGGTCTGGCCTGAAGCGGTCGGCGTCGACGCCCCGGCTCCAGTGCATCAGCCGCTTGAAGCCCCGCGCCTCCAGGTCGCGCTTGAGCGAGGCGGTCGCCACCATGACGCCGTCGCCGGCGTTGTGAAACCGGCGCAGCCACGCATAGGTCCAGCGCTCCGGGATCGGCGCCCGGCGGCGCACATATTCCGGAAACTTGGTGTGGTAGCTGGTGGTGAAGGGCCGCTGCGCCCTGAGGCAGGCGCGCCGGGCCGCGAGGCCGAGAGGGCCTTCCGTCGAGATGTGCACATGGTCGGAGCGCGCGTCCGCGATCAGCTTCTCCACCGCGCCGGGACGCGCCAGCGACAGCCGGATCTCCGGATAGGTCGGCATGGGCAGCGTGCGGAACTGCTCCGGCGTGAGCAGCACGATCTCGACCCCGAAGGCGGGGGCGTGCTCCATCAGATGTTCGATGGTTCGGACGACCCCGTTGACCTGGGGGCGCCACGCGTCGGTGACCACGAGCACGCGCATTCCGGGCGAACCTCAACGCGCGCTCTGCGCGACCACGATCTCAGGCGGCGGCGCGAACGCCGGGCTGCTCGGGCGCGACCGCCGCAGGGGCGGCCGGCGCGGCCGCGTGCTCGGCCCAGCGGATCAGTTCGAACCGTCCATCGTAGTTTTCCGCCACCGCGGTGCAGCTTTCAACCCAGTCGCCGGTGTTGATGTAATCGACGCCGTTCATCTCGTGCATGGCGGCGTGGTGGATGTGGCCGCAGATCACCCCCTCCACGTCCTGCTTGCGCGCCTCCGCCGACAGGGTCTCTTCGAACTTGCCGATGAAGTTCACCGCGTTCTTCACCTTGAGCTTGGCCCAGGCGGACAGCGACCAGTAGGGGAAGCCGAGCTTGCGGCGGAAGAGGTTCAGATAGGTGTTGACGGTGAGCGCGGTCTCGTAGGCCCAGTCGCCGAGGAAGGCGAGCCATTTGGCGTGGCGCACCACCATGTCGAAGATGTCGCCGTGGATGACGAGGTAGCGCTTGCCGTTGGCGCTCTCGTGGATCGCGGTCTCCACCACCTCGATGCCGCCGAAATGCGAGCCGTAATAGCTGCGCAGGAACTCGTCGTGGTTGCCCGGCAGATAGACCACTTTGGCCCCCTTGCGGGCCTTGCGAAGCAGCTTCTGCACCACGTCGTTGTGGGTCTGCGGCCAGTACCAGCTCTGGCGTAGCCGCCAGCCGTCCACGATGTCGCCGACGAGATAAAGGGTGTCGGCGTCGTGGTGTTTTAGAAAATCAAGCAGAAGTTCCGCCTGACACCCCTTGGTGCCGAGGTGGACGTCGGAGATGAACAGGGCGCGAAACCGCCGGCCTTCCTCAGAATCGGACATGTTCATTCTCCGAGCTGATCCCTGATCTGCGACATAAGCCCGTTCCGTCTCACTCTTATGACGCGACAGCGGGAAGGTGGAGCAGCGCCCGCCCGCGTCCAGCGGCGCGCCCCGTTGCGCGCGACGTCTTGAACGGCGGCCCCGCCATCTCCACCTGTTCTGTAACCCGTTACCGCCTTGAGGCTTTTTCGCCGGGGCGCGCGTGGGATCGTTCGAGGAGAGAGACCGAGGAATGACTTCCAACCCCTATCTGGACGACGCCGTCATTCCGGGCGTCCCGCACCGCTGGAACGCGCTCACCATCGCGCTGATGGTGATCGGCTTCATCGTGTTCTGGCCGCTCGGCCTCGCCGTGATCGCCTATGTGCTGTGGGGCCGGCAGATCGCCGCATGGGCCCGCAGCGCCCAGAACCCGCTCCGGGGCGCGGGCGATTTCGGCTCCGCCGCCCGCAAGGCGGCCGATGACTTCACCCGCGCCATGGGCGGCGGCGCCGGCCCGGCGCGCGAGCGCCCCACCGGCAACGCCG
>NZ_JBHTMX010000086.1:0-12001 GCF_042679725.1 Methylopila musalis | reverse complement strand
GCAGCGCCGCCCGCTCGGCCGGGTCGAGGCCGCCCTCCGGGCCGATCAGGACCGCGAGCGGGCCTCGCGCCAGCGGGCGCAGCGTCGCCATGGAATCGGCCTGCTCCGCGGCCTCGTCGCAGAAGGCCAGCGGCAGGTCCTCGGGCCAGCGCGCCAGCGCCCGATCCAGCGGCTCCGGGTCCAGCACCTCGGGAATCGCCAGCACGCCGCACTGCTCTGCGGCCTCGATCACGTTGGCGCGCATGCGGTCGAGATTGACGCGGGTCGCCTGGGTGCGGCGGGTCAGCACGGGGCGCAGCCGCCCGGCGCCCATCTCCACCGCCTTCTGCACCATGTAGTCGAGCCGGGCGTGCTTCAGCGGCGCGAACAGGTAGTCGACGCCGGTCGCCGGGGTCTGCTCGCGGGTGCGGCGCTCGGCGACGACCTCGACGCGCTTCTTCTCCACCGCCGCGACCCGTCCGGCCCATTCGCCGTCCCGGCCGTTGAACAGCAGCAGCGCCTGCCCCGGCGCCACCCGCATCACGTTGCGCAGGTAGTTGGCCGGCGCGTCGGTCAGCGTCAGCGTCGCGCCCTCAGCCAGCGTCTCGTCCACGAACAGCCGGGAGGACAGGAAATCGTCGTCGTCCGCCATGACGCCCTTTCTGGAGCCGGTCGGGAGGAAGCCCGCGCGAGACGGAACGTGTCGGCCGTCGCGTCGCCGACCTCGTGGATAGCCGCCTTCGACGGGCCTGACGAGACGGGCGAGCCGGCTTTCGCTCCATGGCGGAACACGGGCCTCCGGAGCGACGCCGGCCGCGCCGGTTAACGACACGTTAAAATTTCCCGCCGCGCGCGGGCGAATCCCGTTGGCGGGGCCGGGGTCCCGCGATATCGAACCCTCTGCGGCGGGGTGGGGATCTCGTCCGAGGGGACCAGCGCGGTGGACAAGAGCCTGTGGAAGACGGCGGCGATCGGCTTTCTGACGCCGATCGTGCTGCTGGCGCCGTTCCAGAACGCCCGCGCCGGCTTTCTGGACTGGCTGCTTGGGCGCAAAGCCCCGACGGTCAGCGCGCCCGTCCATCCCGAGGTCACGGTCGCCCAGACCGCGACGCGGAAGGTCCGCAAGCGCGCGGCGGTCGCCAAGGCGGCGCCGGCTCTGTCGCCGCAGGAGCAGCTCGCCCGCACCATCGACCCGGAGCGCACGCCGGACTGGCATCTGGTCGATCCGACGCTGCGACGGGGCGACGTGCTGTTCCTCAAGGACCGGGTGGTGGTGTTCATGGGCGGTGAGCCCAGCGCGCCCGGCGCCTACATGCCCGTCAGCCAGACGCGCCTGTTCACCGCCCGGGAGCGCCGCCTGTTCGCCTCCATGGCGCGGGACCGCGCCGCGCCGCCGCGCCCGACGCGGCTCGCCCGGGCGCGCTGAGGGGCAGGCGGTTTTCGTTGGCCTTCGGGCCGCGTCCCGCTAGACCGGAGCGACCCCGCTCCCGCACTGCGAGACGAGCCATGATGAACCGCGCCGCGGCGACGGCGGCCGCCGTCACGATCCCCGGCCTTCTCCCGGCGTTCGTCGCCGGGCCGGCATGGGCGGCCGGGGCGTCCCATGTGGACGGGGCGGGTCTGTCGCCGGCGTGGACGCTGCCGCTGATCGGCCTGCTGCTGTCGATCGCGCTGCTGCCGCTCGCGGCGCCTCATCTTTGGCATCGCCGCTACGGCGCGATCGCCGCCGGCTGGGCGCTCGCCCTGCTGGCGCCCTTCGCGTGGGTTCATGGCGCGGGTCCTGTCGCGGGCGAACTCGCCCACGCGCTGCTCGCCGAGTATCTGCCGTTCGTCGCGCTGCTGTTCGCGCTGTTCACCATTTCCGGCGGCGTGCTGGTGACGGGCGACCTCAGGGGCTCGCCCGCGGTCAACACCGCGCTCATCGGCGTCGGGATGCTGCTCGCCAGCGTCATCGGCACCACCGGCG
The DNA here is from genome assembly GCF_042679725.1 of Methylopila musalis. Classification (NCBI taxonomy): domain Bacteria; kingdom Pseudomonadati; phylum Pseudomonadota; class Alphaproteobacteria; order Hyphomicrobiales; family Methylopilaceae; genus Methylopila; species Methylopila musalis. Next base: position 10,056 of record NZ_JBHTMX010000086.1, on the reverse strand, counting down.
CCTCCATGGTGCTGATCCGGCCGCTGCTGCGCGCCAACGAGGGCCGCGCCCGCAACGCCCATGTGGTGGTGTTCTTCATCTTCCTGGTGTCGAACGTGGGCGGCGCGCTGACGCCGCTCGGCGATCCGCCGCTGTTCCTCGGCTTCCTGAAGGGCGTGGACTTCTTCTGGACCACGCTCCATCTCGGCGCGCCGACGGCGGTTCTGGCGGCGATCCTGCTGCCGCTGTTCTACCTGATCGACCGCTGGTTCCGGGCGCGGGAGGCGGCCGCGGCCGCGCCCGTTCCCCGTTCCGAGACCGCGCCCCGCGCCCGGCTCGGGCTGCGGGGTCTGCGGAACGCGCCGCTGCTCGCCGGCGTCGTGGCCGCCATCCTGCTCAGCGGGCTCTGGCGGCCGGGCGTCGCGTTCGACGTGCTCGGGACCGAGGTGACGCTACAGGCGATCGTGCGCGACGCGGCGCTGGTCGGCCTCGCGCTGGCGTCGATCGCGATCACGCCGCGCGATCTCCGGACCCAGAACGGCTTCGACTGGGAGCCGATCCGCGAGGTGGCCAAGCTGTTCGCGGCGATCTTCGTGACGCTGATCCCGGCGCTGCTGATCCTGAAGGCGGGCGCGCGCGGCGCCGCGGCCCCGCTGGTGGCGCTCGTCAGCGGCCCGGACGGCGCGCCGGACCCGGCGGCCTATTTCTGGCTCACGGGCCTGTTGTCCAGCATGCTCGACAACGCGCCCACCTATCTCGTGTTCTTCAACCTCGCGGGCGGCGACGCGGCGGCGCTGATGGGGCCGCTCGCCCGCACGCTCGCCGCCATCTCCGCCGGCGCGGTGTTCATGGGCGCGCTGACCTACATCGGCAACGCGCCGAACTTCATGGTGCTCGCCATCGCCCGCAACCGCGGCGTCGCCATGCCGAGCTTCTTCGGCTACATGGCGTGGTCATGCGCTGTGCTGGGGCCGTGCTTCGCCCTGCTGACGCTGCTGTTCTTCCTCTGAGCGGCCGGGAGACGCCGGAATGTCCCGCAGAATCGTGTTTTCGCTCGTCCTGCTGGCGGGCGTCGCAGCGCTTGCGGCCTGGATCAGCTGGAGCCGCACCCAGCCCGAGCGCGCCGCGTCCGGCCTGTCGGGCGAGGGCCGCGCCACCTTCGTGAAGGCGGCGGAGGACGCCTGCGTGGCCGCGCAGACCGGCGGGGGCGCGGACGCGCCGTCGCCCGAGGAGTTCCGCACCTTCTGCCGCTGCTACGGCGAAGCGATCGCCGACGCCATGACGCCGCAGGAGGTGGAGCGCCTGTCGCGCCTGCCGCGCGAGCAGATCCTCGCCGCGCAGGAGACCCAGGCGGCCGAGGCGTTCCAGGCCTGTTCGGGCGACGCGAAGGAGGAGGCCGGCGCGCCGCGCTGAACGGCCTCCCCGACCCGCCTTCCTACGGGGATATCAGCGGCGGATGAAGCCGACGATGTCCTTGACGTGGTTCATGGTCTCGCTCGCGATCGCCTCGGCGCGGGCGGCGCCGTCGCCCAGCACCCGCTCCACATGGGCGGGGTCGGCCAGCAGCCGCTGCATCTCGGCGTTGATCGGCGCGAGCTTCGCCACCGCGAGGTCCACCAGCGCCTGCTTGAACTGGGAGAACTGCGCGCCGCCGAATTCGCCCAGCACCGCCGCCGGGTCGGCGTCGGACAGCGCGGCGTAGATGCCGACGAGGTTGTCCGCCTCGGGCCGCGCCTTCAACTCCTCCACCGCGTCCGGCAGCGGCAGCGGATCGGTCTTGGCCTTGCGGATCTTGGCGGCGATCTGGTCGGCGCTGTCGGTCAGGTTGATGCGGCTCGCGTCCGACGGATCGGACTTCGACATCTTCTTCGCGCCGTCCCGCAGCGACATGACGCGGGTCGCCGGCCCCGCGATCAGCGGCTCCGGCTGGGGGAAGAATTTCTCGGCGAGCCCGTTCGCGGCGATCGAGGCGGCGAAGTCGTTGTTGAACTTCTGCGCGATGTCGCGGGCGAGCTCCAGATGCTGCTTCTGGTCCTCGCCCACCGGCACGTGGGTGGCGCGGTAGACCAGGATGTCGGCCGCCATCAGGTTCGGATAGGCGTAGAGGCCGACCGAGGCGTTCTCGCGGTCCTTGCCCGCCTTCTCCTTGAACTGGGTCATGCGGTTCAACCAGCCGAGGCGGGCGACGCAGTTCAGCACCCAGGCGAGCTCCGCGTGCTGGGGCACCTGCGACTGGTTGAAGACGATGTTCTTCTCGCCGTCCACGCCCGCGGCGAGGAAGGCGGCCGCCACCTCGCGGATGGAGCGGCGCAGCTCCGCCGGGTCCTGCCACACGGTGATCGCGTGCATGTCCACGACGCAGTAGATGCAGTCGTATCCGCTCTGCATTTCGGCGAAGCGCTTGATGGCGCCGAGATAGTTGCCGAGGTGGAGGTTGCCGGTCGGCTGGACGCCGGAGAACACCCGCTGGGACATCTGCATTTGCCTCATGAACGAGGGCGCGTTATGGCCTCCGCGCCCCTCGCGCGCAAGAGCCGCCCGGCCCGCGCGATCCCCGCGAAATTCGGAGACGCCTCCCATGTCTGACGCGCGCCACGACGTCCTCGGCATCGGCAACGCCATCGTCGACGTGATCGCCCGCACGGAGGACGATTTCCTCGTGGCCGAAGGGCTGGTGAAGGGCTCCATGGCGCTGATCGACGAGGCGCGCGCCGAGGCGCTCTACGGCCGCATGGGCCCGGCGACGGAATCCTCCGGCGGTTCGGCCGCCAACACGCTGGCGGGCGTCGGCTCGTTCGGCGGCCGGGGCGCCTTCGTGGGCAAGGTGAAAGGCGACGTGCTGGGCGACGTCTTCGCCCACGACATCCGCGCCATCGGCGTCGATTTCCGCACCCGCCCGGCGGGCGAAGGCGCCGCCACCGCCCGCTGCTTCGTGCTGGTGACGCCGGACGGCGAGCGCACCATGAGCACCTATCTCGGCGCCTGCCAGGCGCTCGGGCCGGACGACATCGACGCCGAGACGGTGGCGGCGGCGAAGATCACCTATCTCGAGGGCTATCTCTGGGATCCGGCCGACGCCAAGCTCGCCTTCCGCAAGGCCGCCGACATCGCCCATGGGGCGGGCCGCAAGGTGGCGCTGTCGCTGTCGGATTCCTTCTGCGTCGACCGTTATCGCGCCGAGTTTCTGGAGCTGATCCGCGGCGGGACCGTGGACCTGCTGTTCGCCAACGACAGCGAGCTGAAGTCGCTCTACGAGACCGGCGACATCGAGGCCGCGCTGCAGGCGGTGGCGAAGGACGCCAAGCTCGCGGCCGTCACGCTCGGCGCCGACGGCTGCGCGATGGTTCAGGGCGACGCGCGCCTCGCCGTGCCCGCGGCGCCGGTCGACGGCGCGATCGTGGACAAGACCGGCGCCGGCGACCTGTTCGCCGCCGGCTTCCTGCTCGGCCACGCCCGCGATCTCGGCCTGGCCCGCTCCGCCGAACTCGGCGCGCTGGCGGCGGCGGAGGTGATCTCCCATGTGGGCGCCCGGCCGCTGGTCAATCTGGAGCAGCTCGCCAAAGAGCGCGGGCTGCTCTGAGGCCGGCCGAAGCGTTCCGGCCGAACGCGCGTCGCGGCCCCGCATGGCGGGCATGACGGCGACGCTTTGAGGCTGGCTCAAACCGCGCGGCGCCGCCATCCTCCCGCCCCATGACCGACGCGTCCCCGATCCCCGTCTTCGACGGCCACAACGACACGCTGCTCCGGCTCTACGAGCGCCGCGACCCGGACCGGGGCGCGGCGGCGTTCCTCAAGGGCGGCGTCGGCGGCCACATCGATCTGCCCAAGGCGCGGGCGGGCGGGCTCGCCGGCGGGCTGTTCGCCATCTTCACGCCTTCGCCCCATCTCGGCGTCGACTATCTCGAGATGATGCGCGCCGCGGCCTACGATGTGCCGTTTCCCGATCCGCTGCCGCTCGGCGACGCCCAGCGCGCCGTCTTCGGCATGGCCGCCACCCTGTTCGCGATCGAGCGGGCGTCGGAGGGCGCGGTCGCGGTCTGCCGCAGCGTCCGCGACATCCGCGCCGCCATGGCGCAAGGCGCGCTTGCCGCCGTGCTCCACATCGAGGGCGCGGAGGCGATCGGCCCCGACCTCGACGCGCTGCATGTGCTGCACGCCGCCGGCCTGCGCTCGCTCGGGCCGGTGTGGAGCCGGCCGACCGTCTTCGGCCATGGCGCGCCGTTCCGCTTCCCGTCCTCGCCGGACATCGGGCCGGGCCTCACCGACGCGGGGCGGCGGCTCGTGCGGGAGTGCGACGAGCTCCGGGTGGCGATCGACCTCAGCCATCTGAACGAGGCCGGGTTCTGGGACGTGGCGAAACTGTCCCGGCGGCCGCTGATCGCGACCCATTCCAACGCCCATGCGGTGACGCCCCACGCCCGCAATCTCACCGACGCCCAGCTCGACGCCATCCGCGACAGCGGCGGGCTTGTCGGGCTGAACTTCGCCACCTGCTTCCTGCGCGAGGACGGGCGCATGACGGCGGACACGCCGCTTGAAGCCATGACGCGCCATCTCGACCACCTGATCGGCCGGCTCGGCGTGGACCATGTGGGCTTCGGCTCGGATTTCGACGGCGCGATCGTGCCCGCGGCGCTCGGCGACGCTTCGGGCCTGCCCCGGCTGATCGCCCATCTGCTGGCCCACGGCTACGACCGGGACACGGTGGAGAAGCTCGCGCTCCGCAACTGGCTCGGCGTGCTGGAGCGCGTCTGGGGCGACTGAGGCGCGCCGGCCCGTCAGCGGATCAGGCCGACGGCCTTCAGCGCCTTGGTCACGGCCGCCTCGACGGCTTTGCGCGCGCTGCGGCGTTCGGGCGTCCGCGCCGGCGCCTTGGGCGCGGCCCGGACGGGGGCGCGGGCCGGGGCGGGACGGGGCCGTCGCGGGGCGGCCGACCGGCCGATCCCCCAGAACGCCAGCGTCTCCAGCGCCTGCGACACGCCCACGTCCAGCATGTAGGGCGCCGCGATCTCGCCCTGCGCGACGTCCAGCGGCACGCCGTGGCCCATACCGTCGATCCGGATCTCCTGCACCGCGCCGTCGCCCCAGACGCGGCGGGTCACGCCGTCGCGCCGGTCCTCGGTCAGGGTCGCGGGCGAAAGGGCGTGCAGGTCGAGCCATTGCCGCGCCAGCGCGTCGGCGTTGGCGGGCGCGACGGTCTCGTCCGCCTCGCCCTGCCAGATCATCACCCGCGGCCAGGGGCCGGCGTGGTCGGAGGCGGCGCGAACGCGGTCGCCCCAGTCCGTCCCGCTGCGCTCCACGCCCTTGCCCATGGCGGCGAAAGCCTCGCCGACGCCCGCCGCCGCGCCATAGGGCAGCCCCGCCACGATGGAGCCGCCGGCGAACACCTCCGGATAGGTCGCGAGCATGGCGCAGGCCATGGCCCCGCCCGCCGACAGGCCGGTGACGAACACGCGGCGGCGGTCGATGCGGCGCTCCGTCGCCATGGCCTCGATCATGGCGCGGATGGAGGCGACCTCGCCCTGGCCCCGCCGCACCGCCTCCGGGGTGAACCACGAGAAGCAGAGCTTCGGATTGTTGGAGCGCCGCTGCTCGGGACACAGCAGCGCGAAGCCGTGGCGGTCGGCGAGCTCCGTCCATCGCGAGGACGACTGGTAGCCGCCCGCGAGCTGCGTGCAGCCGTGCAGCGCCACGACCAGCGGCGCGCCGGGCTTCAGCCCCGCGGGGACGTAAGCCTTCATGACGAGGCGACCGGGATTGTCGCCGAAATCGCGCACGGTGGTCAGGCCGGTTTCGTCGCCTGCGCCACCGGTGGCGGCGGAGCGGTCGGACCACAGATCGAAGCTTGGCGCGCCGAAACGGAACATGGCCTTGAGCCTCCTGTCGATGACGGGGCCGCCGTTCCTCGATAGGGCGGCGGGCAGGATTATGTTGCGATGCAATATAAGCCGGAAAAAGGCGCTGACAGGGCCATCGGGGCATGGCCGTTCCGTTCGGAGCGCGGAGCCGATATGGTCCGCCGCCGTTTCGACCCCCTTCAGGGAGCCCATCATGACCGCCGCCACCCCTCCGGATCGCCTCTCCGTCCACCCGGACAGCCCCCATTACGACGAGGCGGCGCTGACGCGCGGCGTCGGCGTCCGCTTTAAGGGCGTCGAGAAGACCAATGTGGAGGAGTATTCGGTCGCCGAGGGCTGGATCCGCGTGGCGGCCGGCGGCGCCAAGGACCGGTTCGGCAACGCCATGACGCTGAAGCTGAAGGGCCCGGTGGAGCCCTATTTCCGCGACGAGGCCTGACGCTTCGGCGTCAGCCCGCGCGGCGCGCGTCCGGGGCCGGCGCCCGAGCGGCGGGTGCCGGCTCCGCGCGGCGCAGCGGCGGCAGCGCGTCCATCACGCGGCTCGCGGGCAGGGTGACGATCACCTCGGTGCCCTCCCGGAGCTTGCTGTTCAGCGCGAAGCCGCCGCCGTGCAGGTCCACGAGGCCCTTCACGATCGGCAGGCCGAGGCCTGCGCCCTGCTCGGCGGTCTTGATGGCGAGCGTGCCCTGGCCGAACGAGGCCAGCACCGTCGGAATCTCGCTCTCGGGAATGCCGGGGCCGGTGTCGGCGACGCTCAGATACTGGCCCCCGGAGGCGGTCCACCCCACCTTGAGGGTGACGACGCCGCCGGGCGGCGTGAACTTGATGGCGTTCGACAGCAGGTTGAGCGTGATCTGCCGCAGCGCCCGCTCGTCGGCCCACAGCGGCGGCAGATTGGACTGATAGAGCTCGCGGATGACGACGCCCCGGTTCTTGGCGCGGAGCTTCAGCAGGTGATGGCAATCCTCCACCACATGGGCGAGCCGCACGCTCTCCTCGTTCATCTCGTAGCGCCCGGCCTCGATGCGCGACAGATCGAGGATCTCGTTGATCAGCTCCAGCAGGTGCTGCCCGCTCTGGTGGATGTCGCCGGCGTATTCCTTGTAGGTGGGCACGGCGTGGGCGCCGAACACCTCCGCCTTCATCACCTCCGAGAAGCCGAGAATGGCGTTCAGCGGCGTGCGCAGCTCGTGGCTCATGGTGGCGAGGAAGCGGGATTTGGCGAGGTTCGCCTCCTCCGCCCGGCGCCGCGCCTCGTCGGAATTGGCCTTGGCCTGCTCGAGCTCGCCGATGAGCGCGTCCTTCTCGGCGCGAAACTCCAGCCCCTCCAGCGTGTTGCGGTAGAGCTTGCGGCTGAGCAGCAGGAAGTAGATCTCGGCCGCGAGCGTCATGGCGACCACGGCCTTGGCGCCCGCGCCGTCCTCGAACAGATAGGCGCCCGCGACCGCCCCCGCGATCGGCGCGGTGGCGGCGTAGACCGCGGGCGGCACGCTCGCCGCCAGCATGGCCGCGATCGCGACCCCGACCAGCATGACGAACAGCGCCATCACCTCGGAGGCTTCGGGCTGGCCTGCGAGCACGAAGGCGAGCAGACCCCAGGCGAGGGCGTTCAGCGCCTCGACCAGCGCGAATCGCCCGCTCCAGCGGCGGGCGTCCGGCTCCTCGCCGCCGCGTCGGAGGAAGCGGCGGGCGGTCGCGAACACCAGCGCCTGCCCGGCGAGGGCGGCGGCGAGCCAGAAGCCCGCGAGCGCGGCCGGGGCCCAGATCGTGGTCGCCGCGGCGATGAGCAGCGTCAGCGTCGCCACCGCCGGGGCGGCGGAGACCCGGTTCAGCGCGTAGCCGCGCAGGAGTTCGTGATCGAAGGCGTGGCGGGAGCCGGAGGTGGAGGTCAGGCGCTCGCGCTCGAAACGCACCCGGGCCGCGACCGAGCGGCGCCGGTCCGGCGTCCGTTCGGCCGGTTGTCCGTCCGGGCCGGTTCCGGCCGGAAGATCCAACATGTCCACCTGCGTCACCCGCCCAGAACGGCGCCTCCACTCGCGGCGACCATGGGGCGCAAAGGCTTAAGACGGTGCTGACGGGACCGTTCGATTGCTCCGGGTCGGCCGACGCGCGCCTCGCCGGCCTGCTCGCCGAGATCCGGGCCTGCCGCATCTGCCGGGACCGGCCCCGCGGCGCCCCGCTGCCGCACGAGCCCCGGCCGGTGGCGCGGGCGTCCCTGTCCGCGCGGCTCGCGGTGTGCGGGCAGGTGCCGGGCGTTCGGGTCCATGCGAGCGGGGTGCCGTTCAGCGATCCGTCCGGCGTGCGGCTGCGGCGGTGGATGGGCGTGACCGACGCGGAGTTCTACGACGAGGCCCGTGTCGCCGTGCTGCCCATGGGCTTCTGCTTTCCCGGACAGGACGCCCGCGGCGCCGACCGGCCGCCGCGCCGGGAATGCGCCCCGGCCTGGCGGACGCAGCTGTTTGAGGCGCTGCCGAACGTGGAGCTGGTGCTGGCGATCGGCCGGCCGGCGCAGCTCTGGCATCTCGGCCCGGACGCCAGCCCCTCGCTGACCGAGACCGTCGCCCGCTGGCGGGAGATCCTGGCGCGGCCGGTTCTCCTGCGCGTGCTGCCGCTGCCGCACCCGTCCTGGCGCAACAACGCGTGGCTCCGGCGACATCCGTGGTTCGAGAGTGAACTCGAACCCGCCCTTCGCGCGTTGGTGCGGCGCGCGCTCGATTCCTCGCCCGGCCCGCGCAGGGCGGGACCCGATCCCGCGTGACAGCAGTCGAGAGGGGCGCGCTTCAAAACGCGCAACCAAGGAGAGCACACATGAAATCCATCGTCGCCGCAGCGCTCGCCGCGACCGTCGCCCTGGCTCCGCTTGCGGCCGTCGCCGGTCCCAAGGATGAGCCGACCCGCGAGCAGCGGGCCGAGAAGCGCGCCGAGATGATGAACAAGCGGTTCGAGCGGCTGGACGCCGACAAGGACGGCTCGCTGAGCCGCGAGGAGGTGCAGGCCGCCCGCGGCAAGGCGTTCGACCGGATCGACGCCAACAAGGACGGCGTCATCGACAAGGACGAGGTCAAGGCCCACGCCGAGGCCATGAAGAAGCGCGCCGAGGAGCGCGGGCGCAAGGGCAAGGGCGGCGACCGGGCGCAGAAGATGTTCGAGCGTCTCGACAAGGACAAGGACGGCAAGGTCACCCGCGAGGAGTTCCTGGCCCGCACCGCGCCGTGGTTCGACCGCGCCGACGAGAACAAGGACGGCAAGGTCTCCAAGGAGGAGATGGCCGCCTTCATCGCCAAGGCCAAGGAGCGCGGCCCCAAGGGCGGCAAGCATGGCGACCACGACAAGGGCGACAAGCACGACAAGAAGGGCCCGGACCACGACAAGAAGGGTCCCGGCCACAAGGACCATGACGACGGTCTGGACGACGGCGGCGACGAGGACGCCAACTGATCCCGCGGCGGGGACCCGGCCATGACCGTGTCCGCGCCCGTGCGGTCCTCCTGCGCCGTGGACGCGGCGCGGGAGGCTCCGCGCGCGCCCTTGCGGCTGGCGCCGGACATGGAGCCTGACGACGACGCGCTGATGGCGCTGGCGGGCGGGGGCGACCAGCGCGCCTTCGCCCGGCTCGTCGCCCGCCATGCGCCCAGGGCGCAGGCGGTGGCGCACCGGTTCACCGGCTCGGCGGCCGAGGCGGAGGACATCGTGCAGGAGGCGTTCTGGCGGGTGTGGCGCTCGGCCGACCGCTGGACGCCGGGCGGCGCGCGGTTCTCCACCTGGCTGCACCGGGTGGTGGTGAACCTCTGCGTCGATCACGACCGGCGGAAACGAATCCGGCGGCTGCTGCCCTTCGCCGACCTGTTCGACCCGCCGGCGGACGATCCCGGCCCGGCGCGCGAGGCCGAGGCGCGGGGCGAGGTCGCGGCCGTGCGGGCCGACATTCTGACGCTGCCCGCCCGCCAGCGCGCGGCGCTGCTGCTCGCGGCGGACGGTGAGCGGTCCAATGCGGAGATCGCCGCGACGCTGGGCGCCAGCGAGAAGGCGGTGGAATCCATGCTCGTCCGGGCCCGGCGCACGCTGCGCGCCCGGCAGGCGGCGCGCGAGGAGAGCGCGAGATGACGACCCGAGACGCTTTCACCTTCGAGGCTTTTTCCGCCGCGCTCGACGCCCGCGGCGCCGATCTGGCGCGCTGGCCGGAGGCGGACGCCGCGGCGGCGGACGCGCTTCTCGCCCG
>NZ_JBHTMX010000085.1:0-12121 GCF_042679725.1 Methylopila musalis | reverse complement strand
GACCGCCGCTCCCGTGGTCGCCGCCTCCGCCGTCGCCGCCGCAGTCTCCGCCGGGACGTCCGACGCGACGCCCAAGCCTGAGGGCGAGCCGGCGAACGATCCCGAGCCGGTGACGCTCGCGGACGAGCCGGCGGAGCCGGCGCTGGTGTCCGAAGACGCAGCCGAGGCGCCCGCCGCGGACGAGACCGACGGCCGTGAGGTGGTGCGCGAGGGCGAGCACAACGGCGTGTTCTACCGCTTCTTCACCGACGGCTCGATCGAGGCGCGGAGCGAGCACGGCGTGCGCCATTTCGCGTCGCTGGACGAGCTTCAGGCCACGATCCAGGCCGCCCGCGGCGCGCCCGCCGACGCCGCGCCGGCGGCCGACGAGGACGCCACGGACGCCGCCCCCGACGCGCCGGAGCCGGCGCCCCAGGACGACTTCGAAGCGGCGCTCGCCGCGCTGGAGAACAAGCGGGACCGGTGATCCGGCCCCGTCAGCTCCCGGACGCCTCGAAGCCTTTGGCCGTCTCGAAGCCTTCGGCCGCCGCGGCGTCGGGATGGCCGACCGACGCGAGGGCGAAGGCGTAGGCCAGCGCCACCTCCTCCAGCCGGTCGAACCGGCCGGAGGCGCCGCCATGGCCGGCGTCCATGTTGGTGCGCAGCGCGATCGGGCGGCCGGACGTGGTCGCCTCCCTCAAGCGCGCGATCCACTTGGCCGGCTCCCAGTAGGTGACGCGCGGATCGGTGAGCCCTGCGAGCGCGAGAATGGCCGGGTAGTCCGTGGGCCGCACGTTGTCGACCGGGCTGTAGCTCCGGATGCGCGCGAAGGCCTCCGGGTCGCGGATCGGGTCGCCCCATTCGGGCCATTCCGGCGGCGTCAGCGGCAGGGTGTCGTCCAGCATGGTGGTCAGCACGTCCACGAACGGCACCTCGGCCAGCACGCCCGCGAACAGCTCCGGCCTGAGATTGGCGACCGCCCCCATCAGCATGCCGCCCGCCGACCCGCCATGGGCGACGATGCGGCCCGGCGCCGTGAAGCCCTCGGCCGCAAGATGCTCGGCCGCGGCGATGAAATCCGTGAACGTGTTGGGCTTGTTGGCGAGCTTGCCGTCCAGATACCAGCCCCAGCCCTTGTCCGCCCCGCCGCGGATGTGGGCGATGGCGTAGACGACGCCCCGATCCACCAGCGACAGGCGCCCGCCCGAGAAGCTCGCCGGCATGGAGATGCCGTAGGCGCCGTAGCCGTAGAGCAGGCAGGGCGCGCGCCCGTCGAGGGCGAGGCCGCTTTTATGGATCACCGTGACGGGCACCTGCGCGCCGTCGGGCGCGGTCGCCTGAAGACGGCGCACCACATAGGCCTCCGGATCGTGGCCGGAGGGGATCTCCTGCCGCTTGCGCAGCGTCCGGTCCCGGCTCGCCATGTCGTAGTCCCAGGTCTCAGAGGGCGTCGCGGGCGAGGAATAGACGAAGCGGGTCAGGTCCGTGTCGAAGGTCGGGCCGGCGATCAGCCCGAGCGAATAGGCCTCCTCCGGGAAGGCGATCGCGTGCTCCTCGCCGTCGTCCAGCCGGCGGACGACGATGCGCGGCAGCCCGTCCTCGCGCTCCAGCCGGGTGAGATGCCGGGCGGTGACGGCGTGGTCGAGCACATAAACGCCGGGCCGGTGGGGGATGATCTCGTCCGCGGCTGCGATGTCGGCGTTCTCGGCGTCGGCGGGCAGGCGCACGAGCTTGAAGTCCACCGCACCGCCGGCGTTGGTGCGCAAGATCAGGGTCGAGCGGCCGTCGAGCGACGGATGGTGGTCGATCTCGTAGCGCAGCCCCGCCTGCCGCGCCGCCACCAGCCGGGGCGCGTTGGCGAGGTCGGCGCGGTCGATCAGCCGGGCCTCGCTGGTGTCGTGATCCGAGATGGTGACGACGCAGAAGGCGCCCGAGCGGGTCTCCTCCACGCCCACGAACCAGCCGGCCTCCGCCTCGCGATAGACCAGCTCGTCCTCGGCGGCCGGCGTCCCCAGCCGGTGGCGCCACACCTCCAGCGCCCGATGCTGCTCGTCGAGCCGCACATACCAGAAGCCCGAGCCGTCGGCGGACCAGACCGCGGCGCCCGTGGCGTCCGGCGTCACGTCGGGCAGGTCGGCCCCGGTCGCGAGATCGCGCACCCGGATGGTCAGGAACTCCGACCCCGCCTCGTCCGCGCTCCAGGCCAGCAGCCTGTGGTCCGGCGACGGCGCCCACGAGCCGAGCTGGAAGAAGGCCCGGCCCTCCGCCAGCGCGTCGCCGTCGAGCAGGACGGTTTCTTCGGCGTCGCTCCCGCCGGTCGGGCGGCGCGTCACCAGCGGGTGCTGGCCGCCGGCGCGGTAGCGCACGGCGTAGTCGAACGGGCCGTCGCGGGTCGGCACGCTCGAATCGTCCTCCTTGATGCGTCCGCGCATCTCCGCCACCAGCGCGGTGGTCAGCGGCTCCAGCGGCTTGAACAGCGCCGCGGCGTGGGCGTTCTCGGCCTCGAGATAGGCGCGGATGTCGGCGGGCAGCGCCTCGGGCCGGCGCATCACCTCCTGCCAGTTGTCGGCGCGCAGCCACGCGAACGGATCCTCCAGCCGCACGCCGTGGACCTCCCGCGCGCTCGGGCGCCGTTCGGCGCGGGGCAGCGGGGGACGAGCGGCGTCGGAGGTCATGGGCGGTCCTTGCAACGCGGGAACGGCGGGCGCCACGCCCGCGGGGAGCGGACGGTAGCCACCCCTCCCCGGCGCGGCAAGGCGTTCGCGCGGCCGGCGCCCAAGGCCGTCAAACCCGCACGAGACCTCACGCCTGCGAGGTAACGTTTCCGCTCAACATGCGGAAGGTGGACGAATGCTGAAAACAGTTTCGGAAGAACTTGCCACCGATCGGAGAACTGTTTATCTAGCTCGCAAGTTCACCGAGCGGAGTCGGTCGGAGCCGTTTAAGCATGGCGTCCGACATGGCCGAGCAGAAGAACCGGCGCGATTGCGACGCTTTTGTGGCGTTCGGGCCTCCGCCCAGCTTATGGATTTCGAGTTTATAATGACCGAAGACGCGACCCCCGCGAATTACATCGAACTCGCCGCCGACATCGTGTCGGCCTATGTCAGCAACAACTCGGTCGCGGCGGCCGATCTGCCGACGCTGATCGGCGAGGTGCATCTCGCGCTGAGCCGCGTGTCCAACGGCGCGCCCGAGCCCGAGCCCGAGGCGCTCCGCCCGGCGGTGCCGGTGAAGAAGTCCGTGACGCCGGACTACATCGTGTGCCTCGAGGACGGCAAAAAGTTCAAGTCGCTGAAGCGCCACCTGCGCACCCAGTACGACATGTCGCCGGAAGAGTACCGGGAGAAGTGGGGTCTGCCGACCGACTATCCCATGGTGGCGCCGAACTACGCCGCCGCCCGCTCCGAGCTCGCCAAGAAGATGGGTCTCGGCCAGCAGCGCGGAAAGCGCTGACCGACCGCGCTCGGCTCGCCGCGCCGCCGGCGCGGCCCATGACGGTTCACGAAACGCCCGCCCTCATCCGGCGGGCGTTTCCCGTTTCAGCCGCGTGTCACGGCCGCACGCAGGCCTGCTCGGGCCTGTCGGTCGGGATGACGCGGAAGCGCACCGCGGCGCGGTAATCGTCGTTGTCCGCGGCGCCGCCCTCGTAGACCAGCGCGATCGCCTTGGCGTCGATGGCCGACAGCGCGCTGTAGCCCGCCCCGCCCGGATCGAGCAGGCAGGCGCTCCAGCTCGCGCCCTTGTCCGAACTCACGGCGAGCGTCAGCCGCTTGCGATCGCTGACGTGGCCGCGCCCCTTGGTCGGCCGGTCCGAATGGGGATACGTGACGAACAGCCGTCCGGCGTCGGCCGCCGCGCCCGCCTGCGCCGGCGCCGAGCTCAGGGCCTCGTCCGGCCGGATCGAGGCGTAGCTTTCGCCGCCGTCCCGGCTGATGGCCACGAGGCGATACGGGTCCGCCGCGCCGTCCTCGTCGCCACGGGCGCGGATGCTGGCGATGGTCGGCCGCAGGGTGGCGAACAGGTCGTTTCCGCCGAGCGGCGCCAGCGCCACCTCGTTGCCGGCGACGGCCCTGTCGCCGCCCCGGGTGGTGGCGCCCTTCCGCCAGGTGCGTCCGCCGTCGTCCGACAGCAGCAGATGGGGATAGGCCGGCGCGACGATGCGTCCGCTGTCGAGCACCACCGCCATGCCCGGAACTGGAGAGAGAATGCGCGCCACGTCGCCCGAGAACGTCATCGGTTGCGGTTGGGACCACGTCACGCCCTGATCCGCGCTGCGCACGATCCAGAGACCGTGCTCGGCCTGCGCCCCGCAATGGTCCCTGTCGCGCGCCGCGAACCTTGCGCATCTGCCGCCGTTCTGCTCGCCGGCCGTGCGGTTGACGGCGAAGATCATCAGCAGTTGACCCGGCAACTTGGCGAGGATCGGACTGCCCACCATCGCCAGCTTGAAATCCGGCGGCAGGAACTGCCGGTGATCGACCACAAGCTTCGGTTCGCTCCACGTGCGGCCGCGATCGCGGGAGACGCGGCCGACCAGATCGATGACGCCGGTGTCGGCGCACCGGGCCACCCGTTTCCGGGCCGTGCTCCGCTGAGCGGCGACGCGGTCCTCGTAACCCGCCCGTCGTTCCGCGACCGCCACCACCGTGCCGTCCTCGTAGGCGACGACCGAGGGCAGGCGGAAACAGGCCTCGTCGGTGGAGCGGAACAGCACGCCGTCGTCGTTCGCGGCGCGGGCGGCGCCGGGAAGCGAGGCGGCGACGGCCAGCGCCGCGACGGCGACGAGCGTCCGGACGCGCCGGCGGGTGAGGGAAGCGATGAGGCTCATGCGGCGGCGTCTCCTTGGGATCGGGGCGGCGGCCGTGGCGCGCCATGGGCGGCGTGAAGAGAGGCAGGCGGTTGTGGCCGTTGCAAGACCAGGGCCGCCCGCCCCGCGCGCAAGCGGGAACGGAACCGCGCCCGTCGCGGTTCTCCTGCCGCGCTTCCGCCTTATGTTGCGCTGCGAACGACCACGGACCAACGGATCCCGCGCCATGCCGCTGCGCCTGTTCGCCCTGCTGCTGACGCTCGCCGCGCCGGCGGCCGCCCAGACCCCGACGCCCGCGGCGTCTGCGTCCGGCGGCTCCACCGTCGAGCGCGGCCTCGCCATGCCGAGCGCCGCGCTCGGGCAGCCGGTGCGCTATTCGGTCTATCTGCCCGCCGGCTATGCGCAGAGCGGGCTGCGCTATCCGGTGGTCTACCTGCTGCACGGCTTCGGCGGCGATGAGCTGTCCTTCTTCGATTCGGGCGACCTGCAGGACGTGGCCGACCGGCTCACGGCCGAGGGCGACCTGCCGCCCGCGATCATCGTCACGCCCTCCGCCAAGAAGGGCTGGTACGTGGACAACGCCGAGACCGGCCGCTGGGAGACCGCGCTGCTCGACGATCTGGTGGACGGCGTGGACGACCGGTACCGCACGCTGGCGCGGCGCGAGGGGCGCGCGGTCGCGGGCTACTCCATGGGCGGCTACGGCGCGCTGCGCTTCGCGCTGCTGGAGCCGGAGCGCTTCGTCGCCGCGGGAAGCCTGTCCGGGGCGCTGTTTCCGGACGTGAAGGCGGCGACCGACTTTCCCGCCTTCCAGCTCGCCTTCTTCGGCCGGGCCTTCGGCGCCACCTTCGACCCCAAGGCGTTCAACGCCGCGAGCCCGTGGCGCATGCTGGCGGACGACGCCGCGGACGCGCCGGCGCTCTACATGAGCGTGGGCGACCGGGACATCGGCATCCTCGCCCAGGGCAACGCCGCGTTCGAGAAGGCGCTGGCGGCGGCGCGCATCCCCGTCACCTACTCCGTCGCGGCCGGCGGCCACGACTGGGCGCTGTGGGGCTCGCAGCTGCCGCCGATGCTGGAGTTCCTCGGCAAGCGGCTGGCGAAGCCGGTTCCGGCCTCCGCCCCCGACGAGCCCGAGCGCTCCGCCGCCGTGCCGCGCAAGGACGCGCTTGGCCCCGCGACGCCGACCGTGCCGAAGCTCGGCATCCAGACAGCGCCGGCGCGCTGAACGCCCGAAAGCGTTAGCCGTCGATCGGCGCGGGCTCGAACGTGTCCCTCAGCGGCCGCTCAGGCATGGCGACGAAGCAGAGCCAGGCCGCGAGCGTGGCGGCGAGCGTGGCCCAGAAGGCGAGCGCGAAGGCCTCCGGCGGGATCGCCGCCACGAAGCGCGCGCCGTGGGTCTCCAGATCGCCGCCCTCCCCCAGCACCAGCGCGCCGAGGATCGCCACGCCGAAGGCCGCGCCGAGCGAGCGCAGGAAGGCGAGCAGGCCGGTGGCGGCGCCGAGATCGGCTTGGCCGACCGCGTTCTGGGTGCTGACCGTCGCGGTCGGGAAGATCGGCCCGAGCCCGAGGCCGTAGGCGAACAGCAGCGCCTGCGTCAGCCAGACGGAGCGCATCTCCACGGTGAGCGCGAGGCCGACCAGCGCCAGCGCCGACAGCGCCAGCCCGACGAGCGCCGGCGCGCGGTAGCGGGTGAGCACCGGCATCGCCTTGCCGGTGAGCCCGGCGCCGATCACCGAGCCCGCCGCCATGGTGATGAGCCCGAGCGCGGCGCGGTCCGGCGGCAGGCCGTTCATGGCCTCGAAATAGACCGGGATCAGGGTCGAGAGCCCCACGAAGCCCGCCATGCCGAAGAACACCGCTCCGGTGGCGCAGGCCACCACTCGGTCCTTCAGCACGCCGAGCGGGATCAGCGGCTCGGCGAAGGTGGCGAGCCGGACGCCGAACCCGACGGCCGCGACGAGGCCCGCGCCCGCGAGCCCGAGCACGCGCGGGCTGTCCCAGTCGCCGCTCATGCGCCCGAAGGACAGCGCCAGCATGGCGAGCGAGGTCGCCGCCACCACCAGCGCCGCGCCCACGACGTCGAGCCGGCGGCGCTTGGGCTGGAACGGCAGCAGCCGCAGCGGCCCGGCCGTCATCGCCACCGCGACGGCGGCGAGCGGCAGGTTGATCCAGAAGATCAGCGACCAGTGCATGTGCTCGGCGAACACGCCGCCCACCACCGGCCCCGCCACGCTGGAGGTGGCCCAGACCGCGGAGATGTGGGCGGTGTAGCGCGCCCGCTGCCGGGGAGGCACCAGATCGCCGATCACCGTCTGGGCGAGCGCGATCAGCCCGCCGCCGCCGAGGCCCTGGATGGCGCGGCCGAGGATGAGCGCGCCCATGCTCGGCGCGAGCGCGCAGACCACCGAGCCCGCCACGAACACGCCGACCGCGAGGAAGATGATGGGGCGGCGGCCATAGGCGTCCGCGAGCTTGCCGTAGAGCGGCACCACCGCCGTGCCGGTGATGAGATAGGCGGAGATGATCCAGGGCAGGAACTCCGCCCCGCCCAGCGCCGCGCCGATGGTGCTCATGGCGGGCGCGACGATGGTCTGGTCGAGCGCCGCCAGCAGCATGGCCGTCAGCACGCCCGCGATGATGCGGCGGCGGGTGGCGTCGTCCACCGTTGCGGGCGCCGCCGCCCGTTCGTGCGTCAACACGCGCTCACGAGGGCGTCCACTTGGTGCGGAGCGTCACCAGCTCCTCCGCCGCGGACGGGTGCAGCGCGACCGTCTGGTCGAAGTCGGCCTTGGTCGCGCCGAGGCGCACCGCGACGGCCGCGAGCTGGATCATCTCCGCCGCCGCCTCGCCGACCACATGCACGCCGAGCACCTTATCGGTGGCGGCGTCCACCACGATCTTCATCAGCACCTTCTCGTCCCGGCCCGAGAGCGTCGCCTTCATGGCCCGGAAGCGGGTCTTGTAGATGTCGACCTCGCCCTTCTCCCGCGCCTGCGCCTCGGTCAGGCCCACCACGCCCACCTCCGGCGTCACGAACACCGCGGTCGGGATGGCGTCGTAGCCCACCACCGTGGGTTTGCCGCCGAACACCGTGTCGGCGAAGGCGTGGCCCTCGCGGATGGCGACCGGCGTCAGGTTCACCCGGTCGGTCACGTCGCCGACCGCGTAGATCGAGGCCACGTTGGTGCGGTTGTTCACGTCCACCAGGATGGCCCCGGTGTGACTGGTCATGACGTTGGTGCTCTCGAGCCCTAGGCCGGAGGTCGCCGGGCGGCGGCCGATGGCGAGCATCACCTGATCGGCCTCGATCGCGCGGCCGGACTTGGTGACGACGCGGCGCCCCTCGCCCGCCGGCGCGATCTCGGCGATCTCGTCGGACAGGACCAAATCGACGCCGCGCTTCCGCAGGCCCTCGGCCACCTCGTCCCGCACGTCCTCGTCGAAGCCGCGCAGCACCTTCTCGCCGCGGTGGATCAGCGTCACCCTGGACCCGAGCCCGGCGAAGATGCTCGCGAACTCGAGCGCGATGTAGCCGCCGCCCGCGATCACGATGGACGCCGGGAAGCGGGCGAGGTCGAAGGCCTCGTTCGACGAGATCGCAAGCTCCGCGCCCGGGATGTCGCCGCCCACCGGCGCGCCGCCGGTCGCGATCAGGATGGTTCCGGCCGTGATATCGGTCCCGTCGGCGAGGCGCACGGCGTTCGGGCCGGCGATGGTGGCGCGCTGGCGGTGCAGCGTCACGCCGGCCCTGTCGAGATTGGCGGCGTAAATCTGCGACAGCCGCTCGATCTCGCTCTCCTTGGCGGCGACCAGCGCCTCCCAGGAGAAGGCCGGCTCCGACACGGTCCAGCCAAAACCCTTCGCGTCCTCGAATTCGTCGGCGAACCGGCTGGCGTAGACATAGAGCTTCTTCGGCACGCAGCCGCGGATGACGCAGGTGCCGCCGACGCGGAAGTCCTCCGCGATCGCGACGCGGGCGCCGTAGCCGGCGGCGATCCGGGCCGCGCGCACGCCGCCGGAGCCCGCCCCGATGACAAACAGGTCGACGTCGTACTCCGCCACGGCCGGCTCCTTCACGTTCGCGCATGTCGCCGGCCACGGCTTAGGCGGCGGAGACAGGACCCGCAAGATGGGCGGCGCGCGCGCCGGGACAAGCGGTCCGGCTGCGAAGGCTCAGCCGCCGCGCAGGGCGCGCAGGGCTTCGGGCGTGTCCACGTCGGTCACGGGGCCGGCGTCCTCCACCTCCACCTCCCGCGCCCACTGGGCGTTGAGGCCGAGAAGCGCCCGGCCGCCCACGTCGCCAGTGACCGACATCAGCTCGGGAAAGAACCGCCGGCCCCAGAGCACGGGATTGCCGCGGACGCCGTGATGGGTCGGCAACGCCACATGGGCGCCCGCCGCCGGATCGAACGCCGCCACCAGCCGCCGGATCAGATCGGGCCCGACGCGGGGCATGTCGCCGAGCGCCACCAGCGCCCCGTCGGTTCCGGACGCAAGCGCCGACAGCCCGGCGCGGAGCGAGGTGGAGAGGCCGTCCGCGAAATCCGGGTTGACGACGAAGCGCGCGGGCAGCCCCTCCAGCGCAGCGACGACCCGCTCGCGCTGGTGACCGACGACGACCACAACCTCGTCGAGATCGGCGGCCAGCGCAGCCTCCACCGCGTGGCGCACCATGGGGCGGCCGTCCACCACCTCCAGCAGCTTGTTCGGCCCGCCCATGCGGCTGGAGCGCCCGGCGGCGAGCACGACCCCCGCGACCCGCGTCTTGCCCTCGACGCGCGTCTCGCGCGGCTGGGGACGGGCGGCGATCTCCATCAGCAGGCCGCCGACCCCCATGCCGGCCAGCTCCCGCCCGGTCATGGGCAGGCCCGCCAGCAGCCGGTTCAGCACCCAGTCGAAGCCGTTCTCCTTCGGCGAGCGCGCGCAGCCCGGAGCGCCGATCACCGGCACGTCGCCGAAGCGGCCGAGCAGCAGCAGGTTGCCGGGATCGACCGGCATGCCGAGCCGCTCCACCACGCCGCCGAGCGCCTCGATCGCGGTGGGGGCCACGTCGCGCCGGTCCGTGACGGCGGAGGCGCCGAAAATGATGACGAGGTCCGGCGCGACGAGCGACAGCCGCGCCAGCGCGCCGGTCAACGCCTGCGCGTCATGCTCGACCCGCGCTTCGCCGACGATGCGGGCGCCGGCGGGCGCGAGGCGCCGCTCCAGCGTGGCGATGGTCTTGTCGACCACCTTAGGGGAAAGGCCGGGCAGCAGGGTGGAGACCACGCCCACCTTCAGCGCCGCGAAGGGCGCGAGCCGGATGACGGGCGCGGCGGCGCGGGCGGCGGCCTCCGCCTTCGCCACCACCTGTTCGGACAGGGCGAAGGGAATGATCTTCACGGTCGCGACCATCGCGCCGTCCGCGACCGGCGCGTGCTGGGCGAGCGTCGCCAGCGTCACGTCCTCGTCGATCAGGTTCAGCGCGTCGACGCCGGCGGCGTTCACCAGCAGCAGCCCGGCGCGCTCGGCGTAGACGTTGACCCGCCCCGTGAACGGAGCTTCGGCGCGAAGGCCGGACCCGGTCAGCGCCGCGGCGATGCGGCGCGCGGCCTCATCCTCGGGCACGTCGTCGGGCTCGAGCTGCGCCACCACCAGCTCGGAGACGCCCCGCGTCCGAAGCTCGGCCACATCGTGCGCGGTGACGACCGCGCCTTTCTTGAGCAGGAAACCCTCGGCGCGCACCGCATGGGCGGCGACCGCGCCGCGCGCCGCGTCGAGCGGAACCGTTCCGAATCTCATGGCGTCCGCTCCGGGGTTCTGAGCGCGGCGATGATCTCGGCGAGCGTCGCCACGGCGATCTCCTCGGGGCTCGCCGCGCCGATGGCGAGGCCGATGGGGGAGCGCACCCGGTCGAGCGCGGCGTCGGCGACGCCCGCCGCCCGCAGCCGCTCCCGGCGCGCGGCGTGGGTCTTGCGGGAGCCGAGCGCGCCCACATAGAAGCAGCCGCGCTCCAGCGCCGCTTTGAGCGCCGGATCGTCGATCTTGGGATCGTGCGTCACCGCCGCGACGGCGGTGAAGGGGTCGAGCCCGAGCGCCGGCAGCGCCGTGTCCGGCCATTCCGCCCGCAGCGCCACGCCCGGAAACCGCTCCGGCGCGGCGAAGGCGGAGCGGGGATCGACCACCGTGACGTCGAGCCCGACCGCAGCCGCCATGGGCGCGAGCGCCTGCGCGATGTGGACCGCGCCGATCACCACCAGACGCGGGCTCGGCGCGTGGACCGCGAGGAACCAGTCGCCGGCCACACGGCTGCGGCCGGCGCGCTGCGCGGCCGCGATCTCCGCCTCCAGCGGATCGCCGGCAGGATCGAGCACGAGGCGCTGGGCGCCGTCGTCGAGCCGGGTCACGACCGTCGCCGGACGGCGGGCGGCGCGGGCGGCGTTCAGCTCGCCAAGCAGCGCGATCTCCATGGCGCCTCAGCCCACCTTCTCGACGAAGACGCGGATGCGTCCGCCGCAGGACAGGCCGACGCGCCAAGCGGTCTCGTCCGCCACGCCGAACTCCAGCAGGCGCGGACGGCCACTGGCGATCACCTCAGCAGCCTCCGCCACCACCGCGCCCTCGACGCAGCCGCCGGAGACGGAGCCCTCGAACCGGCCGTCCTGGTCGATGGCGAGCGCGCTGCCGGCGGGGCGCGGCGCGGAGCCCCAGGTCTCCACCACGGTCGCGAGCGCGACGCCCCGGCCCTCCCGGACCCAGGCCTCCGCCACGATCAGCGGATCGGGCGCGCTCACGGCTTTTCCGGCGGCAGAAGGGAGAGGGCGCGCAGCAGCGTCCGGGTCCGGGCGGACACGTCGGCGAAGGTCGCGTCCGGATCGGTCTCGGCGGCGGCGAACAAGGTGGAGCGCCCCTGCCGCTCGACCCAGCCCACGGCCCAGGCGACCTTCGGCCCCTCGGCCGGGCCGCATTCGCCGCCCTTCACCGTGATCTCGCCCTCGGGCGTCTTGTCTGCGGGAAGAATGTCGAGCGCGCGGGCCTGGGACTCCGCGCTGGTGGGCAGTTCGCCCCGCTTCAGCCGGGCGAGGAAATCCACCTGCTCCACCGGGCTGAGGCGCAGGCCGCCTTCGGTCTCGCCGAGCCACATGCGATCGACCGGCGTCACGGACAGGTCCGCCGCGCCGTAGCGCAGCGCGTTCAGGGCCTTGGGGAAGGCGTCCGGGCCGATGCGGCGGGCGAGCTCCTCGTAGAGCCAGGGGGTGGGCGTGCGGGCGGCGGCGCGCAGCGAGGCGGTGACAGGCGCGGGCTGCGGCTCGCCGGTCGGCGCATCGCGCTGGGGGTCGCGGCGCAGCG
>NZ_JBHTMX010000084.1:0-12228 GCF_042679725.1 Methylopila musalis | reverse complement strand
GAGGCGCGGCTGGCGGGAGCGGCCGCTGCCGGCCGCGCCGCCGATGCGCCGCCCGCCCAGGGCGCGCAGAGCCCAGGTCACGACCACGACCAAAAGTATCAGCCCGACGAACAGCAGGATGAAGCCGACGGGGGCGGGAATCTCGACGCCGAAAATCTGGTTCAGCACGCGGTCGGTCCTCGATCTCAGATGGCGCGGCGCTGGCGGACGCCGCCCATGTCGCGTCGCCCGCCGACAGAAAGGCGACGAACGGATTTCGTCATAGACAAAGTCACGGACGAAATGAACGGAAAGTTAACGCCATTAACAGTCTGTTAACCATCCGCAGGGCAGATTTTGCCGAGGTCGGGAGGCAATTTGCAAATCGCGTCCCGTTCCTGGCAGGCCGTGGTGAGACGTCAAGACAGTCCCCGCCGGAGAAGAGTTCGGTGACCAGCTCCATAGAACCGCCGCTTCTGTCGGCGCTGAAGTCCCGCATGCAGTGGCATTCGGCGCGACAGAACGTGCTCGCCGAGAACGTCGCCAACGCGACCACGCCGGGCTTCCGCTCCCACGATCTCGCGCCGTTTCCGGCCGAGGCCGACGGGCTCGCGGTGCGCCGCACCGACGCGCGGCACCTGACGCTGACCTCGACCGGCCCCGACGGACGGCCGCAGGCCGCGGGCTCGTTCGAGCGCACGCCCGACGGCAACGCGGTCGTGCTCGAAGAGCAGATGATCAAATCGGCCCAGAACCAGATGGACCATCAGATGGTCTCCTCGCTCTACGGCAAAAGTCTTGGGCTGCTGCGCACGGCGATCGGCCGCCGCTGAGCGGCGGGGTTAGGGGAGAACGGTCATGGATTTCGCCCGCGCCCTCGGCGTCGCCGCCTCCGGCCTCAAGGCCCAGGCCGGCCGCATGCGCGTCATCGCCGAGAACCTCGCCAACGCCGATTCGGTCGGCCGCACCACCGGCGCGGAGCCCTATCGCCGCAAGATTCCGACCATCACGTCGGAGTTCGACCGCGAACTCGGCGCGCGGGTGGTGGAGCTCGGCCGGGTGGAGCGCGACCGCTCCAACTTCCGCATCAAGCACGAGCCCGGCCATCCGCTCGCGGACGCCTCCGGCGACGTGCGGCTGCCCAACGTCGATCCGCTCATCGAGCAGATGGACATGCGCGAGGCCCAGCGCACCTACGAGGCCAACCTCAACATGGTCGGGTCCGCCCGGCGCATGATCGCCCGAACGCTCGACATCCTCCGCGCCTGACCTCCGTCCCCTGGAACCCTCCCATGACCACCTCCGCCCTCGCCGCAAGCGCCTACGCCAGCCTGGCCGATCTCGGCACCGGCTCCTCCTCCGGCCGTCCCGCCGCCACCGGCGGCGGCTTCGGCGACATGCTTGAACAGGCCATCTCCGGCGTCGCCGATAAGGGCCGCGCCAGCGAGGCCCGCGCCATGGAGGCCGTGGCCGGCCGCGGCGACGTGGTGGACGTGGTGACCGCCGTCGCCGAGAGCGAACTGGCGCTGGAAACGCTGGTCAGCGTGCGCGACAAGGTCATCGCGGCCTATGAGGACGTGATGCGGATGCCGATCTGACGGCTTCGCCCGCGGGAGACGCGCGATGAACGGCGGCGAAGTGCTCGACGTGGCCCGGGACGGGCTGTGGACCATCCTGCTGGTGGGCGGGCCGCTGATGGCCGTCACGCTGGTGGTGGGCGTCGTGGTGTCGCTGTTCCAGGCGCTGACCCAGATCCAGGAAATGACGCTCGTCTTCGTGCCGAAGATTCTGGCCCTGTTCGTGGCGCTGCTGCTCGCGCTACCCTTCATGGGCGACGCCATGGCCGGCCACATGGCCCGAATCGCCGGGCGCATCGCGTCGGGCGGCTGATCGGGCCCGCGGGAGAGGGCCATGCGGATCGAGTTCCTGCCGACCGACATCGCGGCCTTCGTCTTCATCTTCGCCCGCGTCGGCGCGATGGTGATGCTGATGCCGGCGCTCGGCGAGGAGAACGTGTCGGCCCGCTTCCGGCTCACCATCGCGGTGCTGCTGACGCTGGTGTTCTGGCCGTTCGCGCGGCCGCTCTACGCGCTCGACGCCGCCCAGCCGCTCGGCCTCATGGGGCTGCTGCTGGGCGAGATCGCCGTCGGGCTGACGCTCGGCGTCGTCGCGCGGCTGGTGATGTCGGCCTTGTCGACGGCGGGCTTCGTGATCGCGAACCAGCTCGGCCTCGGTTTCGTCACCACCGTCGATCCGACCCAAGGGCAGCAGGGCGCGCTGATCGGCACCTTCCTCACGCTGGTGGGGGTCGCGCTGATCTTCGCCACCGACCTGCACCATCTCGCCATCTCCGCCATCGCCGGCAGCTACGAGGCGTTCCAACCGGGGGTGATCCCGGACACGGGCGACGCCGCCCAGCTCGCCCTGAAGACCGCGGCCGAGGCTTTCCGCATCGGCGTGCAGATCTCGGCGCCGTTTCTGGTGTTCGGGCTGGTGTTCAATCTCGGGCTCGGGGTGCTCTCCCGGCTGATGCCGCAGCTTCAGGTGTTCTTCATCGCGACCCCGCTCACCATCGCCGCCGGTTTCCTGCTGCTCATTCTGGTGATCGGCCTGATGATGGGCGTGTTCCTCACCGACATGGGGCAGACGCTCCGCAGCCTGTCCGGGCGCTGAGGGGCCGATGGCGGGCGAGGACGAAGGCGGCGAAAAAACCGAAGAACCGACCCAGAAGAAGCTCGACGACGCGCTGAAGCGCGGCGACGTGGCCAAAAGCCAGGAGCTCAACACCTGGTTTGGCATGGCGGCGGCGACGCTCGCGGTCTCGATCTTCGGCGACGGTGTCGCGTCCGACCTCGCCCAGGCGCTGCGGCGCTTTCTGGCGGAGGCGCACCTCTACTCCATGGACGGCGGCGCGCTGATCCGGCTCGCGGGCGGGCTCGGGCTCGCGGTCGCCGCCGCGCTCGCCATGCCCATGCTGGCGCTGATGGCGGCCGCCATCGCCGGCAACGTGGCGCAGCACCGCTTCGTGTTCTCGACGGAGTCGCTCACGCCGAAACTGTCGAAGATCTCGCCGGCGTCCGGCTTCAAGCGGCTGTTCTCGGCCGAGAGCCTCGTCAACTTCCTGAAGGGGCTCGTGAAGATCGGCGTCGTCGGCGCGGTCATCACCATGGTGGTGTGGCCGGAGCGGGCGCGGGTCGCCTCGCTGGTCGCGGCCGATCCGGCCCAGATGCTGGGGGCGATCAAGTCGCTGGCGCTTCGGGTGCTCACCTCGGCCGCGGCGGTCTATGCGGCGGTCGCGATCGGCGACTTCATCTGGCAGCGGCGGCGCTGGAACGAGCGGCTGCGCATGTCGGTGCAGGAGATCCGCGACGAGCACAAGCAGCAGGAGGGCGATCCGCACGTCAAGGCGCGCATCCGCCAGATCCGCGTGGAGCGCTCGCGCAAGCGCATGATGGCGCAGGTGCCGGGCGCGACGGTGGTGATCGCGAACCCGACCCACTTCGCGGTGGCGCTGAAATACGAGCCCGGCATGAACGCGCCGCTCTGCGTGGCGAAGGGCGTGGACAGCGTCGCGCTGCGCATCCGCAAGGTCGCCGAGGAGGCCGGCGTCGAGGTGGTGGAGAACCCGCCGCTCGCCCGCTCGCTGCACGCGGCGATCGACGTCGACCGCGAGATTCCGGCGGAGCACTACAAGGCGGTCGCCGAGGTCATCGGCTTCGTCATGCGCAAGAAGAAGCGGCGGTGACGGACGGCGTCGCCGAACGGAGGGCGCCGGCTTCTTGCCATGAGGCGGCGGCGTCTTCATGGTCCGAAACCGCGCCGTTGCGGGTGCGAATCGGTCCGCCGCCGACGGGGCGGCGAAAAGCGTGGCGCGAGGGTGCATGAGCAGCGTGGCCGAAGGAGGTCCGATGCGCGGCGAGCCGCCGATCGACCGCAGCGGGCGTTCCGGCTCCGTCGGACTGGTCGTGCTGCTGGCCGCCGCGCTGGTTGGCGCGGCGATCGCCGTGTCCTTCCTGAGCGGCGAGACCGCCCAGCCCTGGATTCTCACGCTGCTGGCCGCGCTCTCGATGGTGGGCGTGTTCGCGCTGTTCGCCGGCGCCGTGGGCCTGATCCAGCTCGGCGGCCGCGGCGCGCGCGACGATCTGGCCCGCGCCATCGCCGCCACCTCCGACGAGGGCGTGCTCGTCACCGACGCCGGCGGCCGCATCGTCTACGCCAACGACGCCTATCTCGACCTGACCCGCGCGGAAGGCGCGAACTCCGCCCGCACGGTGGAGCGGGTGTTCGCCGGCAACGCCGACGTGGCGGAGGCGATCTACCGCCTGTCGCAGGCGGCCCGCGCCGGCCGCCGCGCTCATGAGGAGACCCGTGTGACCCTGCCCGAGGGGAGGGGCGCGTGGTTCCGCATCGGTGTGCGCGCGATCGAGCGGCCGGGCGGCGGCGGGACCGAGACCGTCTGGACGCTCGCCGATGTGACGCGCGAGCGCGAGCGCCACGAGAACGTGTTCCAGGAGCTGCAGCACGCGGTCGACTTCCTCGACCACGCGCCGGCCGGCTTCTTCGCCGCCGAGGGCGACGGCTCCATCGTCTACATGAACGCGACGCTTGCAGGCTGGCTCGATCAGGACCTGACGCGCATCGGCGTCGGGCTTCGGCTGCGGGAGATCCTCGCCGGCGACGGGGCGGCGCTGGTGGAGGCGGTTCCGGCCAAGCCCGGCGAGGTGGCGACCGAGATCATCGACGTGGACCTCAAGGCCCGCAGCGGACGGTCGCTGCCCGCGCGGCTGCTGCATTCGGTGGCCTGGGCCCATGACGGCACGCCCGGCGCCTCGCGCACGCTGGTGCTCGATCGCGGGCCCGGCGCTGACGTCTCCGAGCCGTTGCGGGCGGCGGAGGTGCGCTTCGCCCGCTTCTTCAACAACACCCCGCTCGCCATCGCCACCGTCGACGCGCGCGGCCGGGTGATCCGCACCAACGCGCCTTTCGCCAAGCTGTTCGGCGACCGGCTGCGGGGCGACGCCGCCGAACGCTCCATCGTCTCGGCGCTCGACGGCGAGCGGGAGCGCGGCGCGCTCGAATCCGCCGCGGCGCTCGCCGCCGCCCGCGCGGGCGAGGTCGAGCCGGTGGACGCCACGCTCGTCGGCGACGGCGGACGCTCCGCGCGCCTGTTCGTGACCCGTGTGGACGACGCGGACGGCGACGGCGAGGCCGCCGTGGTCTACGCGCTCGACACCACCGACCAGCGGGCGCTGGAGGCCCAGTTCGCCCAGAGCCAGAAGATGCAGGCCGTCGGCCAGCTCGCCGGCGGCGTGGCGCACGACTTCAACAACGTGCTGACCGCGATCATCGGTTATTCCGACCTGCTGCTCGCCAACCACCGGCCGACCGATCCGTCCTTCCAGGACATCATGCAGATCAAGCAGAACGCCAACCGGGCCGCGAGCCTGGTGCGGCAGCTGCTGGCTTTCTCCCGCCGCCAGACCCTGCGCCCGCAGGTGATCGCGCTCGGCGACGTGCTGGCGGAGCTGCGCATGCTGCTCTCCCGCCTGCTGGGCGAGAAGGTGAAGCTGGAGCTGGTGCACGGCCGCGACCTGTGGCTGGTGAAGGCCGACCTCAACCAGTTCGAGCAGGTCATCATCAATCTGGTCGTGAACGCCCGCGACGCCATGGCGGACGGCGGCGTGGTGACCATCCGCACCCGCAACATGGCCGCTGCCGAGATCCCGGCCATGGGCCATCGCGGGCTGGTCGCCGCCGACTACGTGATGATCGACGTGGAGGACACCGGCTCCGGCGTTCCGGCGGAGATCATCGACAAGATCTTCGAACCGTTCTTCTCCACCAAGGAGGTGGGCAAAGGCACCGGGCTCGGCCTGTCCACGGTCTACGGCATCGTCAAGCAGACCGACGGCTATGTCTTCGCCCTGTCGGAGCCGGGCAAGGGCGCCGTGTTCCGCATCTTCCTGCCGCGCCACGTGCCGGCGGAGGTGGAGGAGGCCAAGCCGGCAGCCGTCGCCGCCGCGCCGCAGGACATGACCGGGCGCGGCACCGTGCTGCTGGTGGAGGACGAGGACGCGGTCCGCGCCTTCGGCGCCCGGGCGCTGGCCTCCCGCGGCTACACCGTGCTCGAGGCCCGGTCGGGCGTCGAGGCGCTGGAGCAGATGGAGAGCCACGGCGCCGAGGTGGAGCTCGTGGTCTCCGACGTGGTCATGCCGGAGATGGACGGGCCCTCCCTGCTGCGGGAGCTGCGCAAGAAGCAGCCGGACCTCAAGATCATCTTCGTGTCCGGCTACGCCGAGGACGCGTTCAAGAAGAACCTGCCCGAAGGCGAGACCTTCGCGTTCCTGCCGAAACCCTTCACGCTCAAGCAGCTGGTGCAGGCGGTGAAGGAGACCATGGGCGGCTGAGCGCCGCGCCATGGCGCGGAGCTTGGCGCTCAGGACAGGTTCCGAGTTCTGTTCCTGTTGTGTTCCGTGAACGAAAATGGTACGAACGGCTTCGTTGAAGGTCCGGCGCGGGCCATGTCATAAGGAGCCGACGCGATGTCTCAAGCCAATCTCCGCCTCGTCGAAGGAAGCTCCATGGACAAGACCAAGGCGCTGGACGCCGCGCTCGCCCAGATCGACCGCGCGTTCGGCAAGGGCTCGATCATGCGCCTCGGCGCCGCGCAGACCGCGCTCGACATCGAGACGGTCTCCACCGGCTCGCTCGGGCTCGACATCGCGCTCGGCGTCGGCGGTCTGCCCCGCGGCCGCATCGTGGAAATCTTCGGGCCGGAAAGCTCGGGCAAGACCACGCTCGCGCTGCACACGGTGGCGGAAGCCCAGAAGAAGGGCGGCGTCTGCGCCTTCGTGGACGCCGAGCACGCGCTCGATCCGGTCTACGCCCGCAAGCTCGGCGTGAACCTGCAGGACCTGCTGATCTCCCAGCCGGACACCGGCGAGCAGGCGCTCGAGATCGCCGACACGCTGGTGCGCTCGGGCGCGATCGACGTGCTGGTGGTCGATTCGGTCGCCGCGCTGACGCCGCGCGCCGAGCTCGAAGGGGAGATGGGCGAGGTCCAGCCCGGCCTTCAGGCCCGCCTGATGAGCCAAGCCCTGCGCAAGCTCACCGGCTCGATCTCCAAGTCGCGCACCATGGTCATCTTCATCAACCAGATCCGGATGAAGATCGGCGTGATGTACGGCAGCCCGGAGACGACCACGGGCGGCAACGCGCTCAAGTTCTACGCCTCGGTCCGCCTCGACATCCGGCGCATCGGCGCGATCAAGGAGCGCGACGAGGTCGTCGGCAACCAGACCCGCGTCAAGGTGGTGAAGAACAAGGTCGCCCCGCCGTTCAAGCAGGTCGAGTTCGACATCATGTACGGCGAGGGCGTGTCCAAGACCGGCGAGCTGATCGATCTCGGCGTCAAAGCCGGCATCGTTGAGAAGTCGGGGGCCTGGTACTCGTTCGACAGCCAGCGCCTCGGCCAGGGTCGCGAAAACGCCAAGAGCTTCCTCCGGGAGAACCAGGAAATTTCCGACAGGATCGAGTCGGCGGTGCGGCAGAGCGCCGGCGTGCTGGCCGAGAAGATCCTCGACCGCGTTGACCCGAACGACCCGGACGTGGACGCCGACTGACGCAAGGAGATGCAGGCGGCGTCGGTTCGGCGCCGCCCGTATGGCCTTGCGCGCAAGGCTTTCTGGACAGTCGCGGGGGGCGCCCCCTATGGTGCGCCGCGCTTCGCTCCGGCTTCCCGCCGGGCGATCCACTTCTGTCCCGAGCGAGCGGTTCGACCACAGCGATGAGCGGCGTCAACGAGATTCGAAAGACCTTCCTGGACTATTTCCGGAAGGAGGGCCACGCGGCCGTGGCCTCGGGGCCTTTGGTGCCGCGCAACGACCCGACGCTGATGTTCACCAGCGCCGGCATGGTCCAGTTCAAGAACCTGTTCACCGGCGTCGAGCGGCGGGATTACACGACGGCGACCACGGCGCAGAAGTGCCTGCGCGCCGGCGGCAAGCACAATGATCTCGACAATGTGGGCTACACCGCCCGGCATCACACCTTCTTCGAAATGCTCGGCAATTTCTCGTTCGGCGACTACTTCAAGGAGCGCGCGATCGAGCTGGCCTGGGGGCTGGTGACCAAGCATTTCGATCTGCCGAAGGATCGCCTGCTGGTCACCGTCTACATCGACGACGACGAGGCCTATGGCCTGTGGAAGAAGATCGCCGGCTTCTCCGACGACCGCATCATCCGCATCGCGTCCTCGGACAACTTCTGGGCGGCGGGCGACACCGGTCCCTGTGGACCGTGCTCCGAGATTTTCTTCGACCAGGGCGATAAGCTCGCCGGCGGCCCTCCGGGCAGCGCGGACGAGGACGGTGACCGGTTCCTGGAGTTTTGGAACCTGGTCTTCATGCAGTACGATCAGGTCACGCCCGGCGAGCGCAGCCCATTGCCGCGGCCGTCGATCGACACCGGCATGGGCCTCGAGCGCATCTCCGCGATCCTGCAGGGCGCCTCGTCCAACTATGATATCGATCTGTTCAAGGCGCTGATCGCGGCCGCGGTCGAGGCGACTGGAGTGCCGGCGGAGGGCGCGGCCCGGGCGAGCCACCGCGTCATCGCCGATCATCTGCGCGCGGCGAGCTTCCTGGTGGCGGAGGGCGTGCTGCCCTCGAACGAGGGGCGCGGCTACGTTCTGCGCCGGATCATGCGCCGCGCCATGCGCCACGCCCAGCTGCTCGGCGCGTCCGAGCCGCTGATGTGGCGGCTCGTGCCCGCGCTGATCCGGGAGATGGGCGCGGCCTATCCCGAGCTGGTGCGCGCCGAGGCCCTGATCTCCGAGACGCTGCAGCTCGAAGAGGTGCGTTTCCGCACCACGCTGGCGCGCGGCCTCGGCCTGCTGGACGAGGCGTCGGCCGGGCTTGGAGAGGGCCAGAGCCTTGCGGGCGAAACCGCGTTCAAGCTCTACGATACCTATGGCTTCCCGCTCGATTTGACCCAGGACGCGCTGCGGGCGCGGGGCGTGTCGGTCGATGTGGACGGCTTCAACGCCGCCATGGCGCGGCAGAAGGCGGAGGCCCGCGCCGCCTGGTCCGGCTCCGGCGAGGCCGCCACCGAGACAGTGTGGTTCCCGATCCGCGAGCGCGTCGGCGCGACCGAGTTCCTCGGCTACGGCGCGGAGCAGGCGGAGGGCCAGGTCGTGGCGCTGCTGAAGGACGGCGTCGAGGTCGAGCGGCTGTCGGCCGGCGAAAGCGGTCTGCTCGTCGCCAACCAGACGCCGTTCTACGGCGAGTCCGGCGGTCAGGTCGGCGACGCGGGCGCGCTGTCGGCGCCGGGCGTCGCGGCGGTCGTCAACGACACGCAGAAGAAGCTGGGCGACGTCTTCGTGCACGCGGTCGAGGTGCGCGAGGGCGCGATCGCGGTCGGCGACGGCCTGACCTTCACCGTCGATCACGAGCGGCGGCGCAAGGTGCGCGGCAACCATTCCGCCACCCACCTGCTGCACGAGGCGCTGCGGCTGACGCTCGGCGACCATGTGGCCCAGAAAGGGTCGCTGGTGGCGCCGGACCGGCTCCGCTTCGACTTCAGCCATCCGAAGCCGATCTCCGACGCCGAACTTGAGCGGATCGAATCGATCGCGAACGACATCGCGCTGCAGAACGCGCCGGTCGTCACCCGCGTCATGGGGCTGGAGGAGGCGCGCGCCTCCGGGGCCCGGGCGCTGTTCGGCGAGAAGTACGGCGACGAGGTCCGGGTCGTGTCCATGGGGCGCGGGCCGGAAGGCGCGGCTTGGTCGATCGAGCTCTGCGGCGGCACCCATGTGGACGCGACCGGCGAAATCGGCGCCATCACCATCGTCGGCGAGAGCGGGGTCGCCGCGGGCGTGCGCCGGGTCGAGGCGCTGACCGGCGAGGCGGCGCGGCGGCATCTGGAGGCGCAGAACGCGCGCGTGGCGGACATCGCCGCGTTGCTGAAGGCGCCCGAGGGCGAGATCGTGACCCGGATCGAGGCGCTGCTCGACGAGCGCAAGAAGCTCGAGCGCGAGCTGGTCGACGCCCGCAAGAAGCTGGCCATGGGCGGCGGCGGGGCCGACGGCGCGGACGCGGTGCGGGAGGTCGCGGGCGTGAAGCTGTTCGCCCGCACGGTCGAGGGCATCGAGATGAAGGACCTCAAGAGCCTGGTGGACGAGGCGAAGAAGTCGATCGGGTCCGGCGTCGCCGCGATCGTCGGCGTCACCTCCGAGGGCAAGGCCGGCGTGGTGGTCGGCGTCACCGCCGATCTCACCGCGCGCTTCAGCGCCGTCGATCTGGTGCGCGTCGCGTCCGCCGCGCTTGGCGGATCGGGCGGCGGCGGCCGGCCGGACATGGCCCAGGCCGGCGGGCCGGACGGGGCGAAGGCGGCCGAGGCGCTCGACGCCGGCGCCGACCGCCTCGCCGCGGCGTAACGGGCGCGAACCTGATGTTCACCGGCATCGTGACCGACGTGGGCGAGATCGTCTCCCGGGAGGCGGAGGGCGAGGTGATCCGTTTCGTGATCGCCGCGCGCTATGACGCCGCAGGCGTCGCGCTCGGCGCCTCGATCGCCTGCGACGGCGTCTGCCTCACGGTGACGGCGGTCGAACCCGCCCGCGCCGGATGCCGGTTCTCCGCGCAGGCGGGACCGGAAACGCTCGCCGTGACGACGGTGGGCGGCTGGACGGTCGGCCGGCGCGTCAATCTGGAGCGCGCGTTGAAGATCGGCGACGAACTCGGCGGCCATGTGGTGCTCGGCCATGTGGACGGCGTGGCGCGGATCGTGGCGCGTGAGGACGGGCCGGAGACCGTGCGCTTCACCTTCGAGGCGCCGGCGGGGATCGCGCGGTTCGTCGCGGTGAAGGGCTCCGTCTGCCTCGACGGGACCTCTCTGACGGTGAACACGGTGGAGGGGGTGCGCTTCACCACGCATCTCATTCCGCACACGCTGCACGAGACGACCTGGGCCGACCGCCGTGTGGGCGACCCCGTCAACATCGAAGCGGACATGATGGCCCGCTACGCCGCGCGCCTTGCCGAGGCGCGCGACCTCGGGTACTGAGCCGTCCTCTCACGGATTTCGAGGCTTGTCGTCCCCATGGCCGAACCCAAGCGCCGCGTCGGCGGCGTAGAGCAGACGCCCGCGCGCGTGCTCGTCGTCGAAGCGCGGTTCTACGACGCGCTGGCGGACGAGCTTCTGAAGGGCGCGCTGCGCCGCATCGAGGCGGCGGGCGCCCATTGCGACGTCGTCAGCGTGCCCGGCGCTCTGGAGATCCCGGCGACCATCGCCATTCTGGTGCAGGCGGCCTCGTCGCGGCACCAGCCCTATGACGCGGTGGTGGCGCTCGGAACCGTCATCCGCGGCGAGACCACCCATTACGAGATCGTCACGGAGCAGAGCGCCCGGGCGCTGATGGATCTGTCGGTGGCGCTGCGGCTTCCGCTCGGCAACGGCATTCTGACGGTGGAGAACGAGGCGCAGGCGACGGCGCGCGCCAGCGTCGACCAGATGGACAAGGGCGGCGACGCGGCCGAGGCGGCGTTGGCCGTGCTGCGCATCAAGCGCGCCGCAGGGTGCGTCTGAGCCATGGCGAAGGGCGAGAACCGCTCCGCCGCCCGCCTCGCGGCGGTGCAGGCGCTGTATCAGATGGACATCGCCGGCACGCCGCTGCCGGACACGCTGGCCCAGTTCGAATCGCACTGGATCGGCAAGGAGATCGACGGCGACGAGTACAAGCCGGCGGAGGCCGCGTTCTTCCGCGATCTCGTCGGCGGCGTGCTGAAGGAGCAGCGGGCGCTGGACCCGCTGGTGGACCGCACCCTTCAGGCCGGCTGGCCGCTGAAGCGGGTGGAGGCGATCATGCGCGCCATCCTGCGCGCCGGAGCGTTCGAGCTCGGCAAGCGCAAGGACGTGCCGGTGAAGGTGGTCATCACCGAATATGTGGACATCGCCCACGCCTTCTTCGAGCGGGACGAGGCGGGCATGGTGAACGCGGTGCTCGACGCCATCGCGCGGCAGGTGCGCGCGGACGATTTCGCCAAGAGCTGAACCGGGTTTAAACGGCTGAAACGTCGAGTTTGAAAGGCCGGGGCGGCGAACCGCCCCGGCCTTTTGCGTTGTCGGGCCTCAGACGGCGCCGGCGAGGATCGCGACGCCCGCGAGCGCCGCGACGCCGCCGGCCGCGCGGGTCACGAGGCCGCCATGGGCCTCGCTCGCCTTGCCGATGAGAGCGCCGAAGCCGAC
>NZ_JBHTMX010000083.1:0-12338 GCF_042679725.1 Methylopila musalis | reverse complement strand
CCCCGCGCCGCGCTCGACCGCGCCTATGACGACCTCGCCTGGAGGGCCGCCGCGTGAGCGCCGCCTCCCGCACGCGGCGCGCCGGGGCAGGAGCCCCGGAGGCGGTGCTGAACGCGCTGCCGCATCCGGTGATCTGCCTCGACGGCGACGGCGTCATCCTGGACGTGAACGTCTCCGCCGAAGCCTTTTTCGAGATCAGCGCCAACGTGCTCTGCGGGCGGCCGATCAAGGAGTTCATTCCCTTCGGCTCGCCGCTTCTGGCGCTGATCGAGCAGGCGCGGCGGCGCGGCGCGCCGGTGAACGAGTACCGGGTCGATCTCGGCACGCCCCGCAACGGCGGCGACCGCATCGTCGACATCCACGTGGCGCCGCTGCACGACCAGCCGGACGTGCTGACGATCGTGCTGCAGGAGCGCACCATCGCCGACAAGATGGACCGCCAGCTCACCCATCGCGGCGCGGCGCGCTCCGTCACGGCGCTCGCCGCCATGCTGGCGCACGAGATCAAGAACCCGCTGTCGGGCATCCGCGGCGCGGCGCAGCTGCTGGAGCAGTCCGCGAGCGACGACGACCGGGCGCTCACCCGCCTGATCTGCGACGAGGCGGACCGCATCGTGAAGCTCGTGGACCGCATGGAGGTGTTCTCCGACGAGCGGCCGATCGAGCGCGAGGCGGTCAACATCCACGCCGTGCTGGAGCATGTGAAGCGTATCGCCCAGTCCGGCTTCGCCCGCGGCCTGAGGATCGTGGAGGACTACGATCCTTCGCTGCCGCCGGTGCTCGCCAACCGCGACCAGCTGATCCAGGTGTTCCTCAATCTGGTGAAGAACGCGGCCGAGGCCATCGGCGACGCGCAGGACGGCGAGATCCACCTCTCCACCGCGTTCCGGCCGGGCGTGCGGCTCAGCGTGCCGGGCGCCTCCGCCAAGGTGAGCCTGCCGCTGCAGTTCACCGTGCGCGACAACGGCCCCGGCGTGCCGGAGGACCTGCTGCCGCATCTGTTCGACCCCTTCGTCACCACCAAGCCTACGGGCTCGGGCCTCGGGCTCGCGCTGGTGGCGAAGATCGTGGGCGCCCATGGCGGCATCATCGAATGCGACTCCCAGCCCCGCCGCACGTCGTTCCGGGTGCTGATGCCGATGTTCACGGGCGGCGAAAGCCGCCGCGCAAGGAGCTGAGACCCACATGCCGCAGGGCAGCATCCTCGTCGCCGACGACGACGCCGCGATCCGCACCGTCCTGAGCCAGGCGCTCAGCCGCGCCGGCTACGACGTCCGCTCCACCGGCAACGCCGCCACGCTCTGGCGCTGGGTCAGCCAGGGCGACGGCGATCTGGTGATCACCGACGTGGTGATGCCGGACGAAAACGCCTTCGACATGCTCCCGCGCATCAAGAAGGCGCGGCCCGAGCTGCCCGTGGTGGTGATGAGCGCCCAGAACACCTTCATGACGGCGATCCGCGCGTCGGAGAAGGGCGCCTACGAATACCTGCCGAAGCCGTTCGACCTCAAGGAGGTCATCAGCATCGTCGGCCGCGCCCTGACCGAGCCCAAGGGGCGGCCGGGCGCGCGCCGCGGCGAGGACCCGGAGACGGACGAGATCCCGCTCGTCGGCCGCTCCGCCGCCATGCAGGACATCTACCGGGTGCTCGCCCGGCTGATGCAGACCGATCTCACCGTGATGATCTCGGGCGAGAGCGGCACCGGCAAGGAGCTGGTGGCGCGCGCGCTGCACGATTACGGCAAGCGCCGCTCGGGGCCCTTCGTGGCCATCAACATGGCCGCGATCCCGCGCGACCTGATCGAGGCGGAGCTGTTCGGTCACGAGAAGGGGGCCTTCACCGGCGCGCAGGCCCGCTCGTCGGGCCGGTTCGAGCAGGCCGAGGGCGGCACGCTGTTCCTGGACGAGATCGGCGACATGCCGATGGAGGCGCAGACCCGGCTGCTGCGCGTGCTGCAGCAGGGCGAATACACCACCGTCGGCGGCCGCACCGCGATCAAGACCGACGTGCGCATCGTCGCCGCCACCAACAAGGACCTGCGGCTGCTGATCCAACAGGGCCTGTTCCGCGAGGACCTGTTCTTCCGCCTCAACGTGGTGCCGATCCGCCTTCCGCCGCTGCGGGAGCGCTCCGAGGACGTGCCGGACCTGACGCGCCACTTCTTCACGCTGGCCGCCCGCGAGGGCCTGCCGCCGAAGCAGATCGACAACGCCGCGCTAGACCGGCTGAAGCGCTACCGCTGGCCGGGCAACATCCGCGAGCTCGAGAACCTGATCCGCCGCCTCGCCGCGCTCTACCCGCAGGAGATGATCACCGCCTCGATCATCGACGCGGAGCTTGCCCAGCCCCCGGCCAACAGCCTCGGAGAGGAATCGATCGGCGCGGAAACCCTGACCGGCTCCGTGGAGCGGCACCTGACGGCCTATTTCTCGGAGTTCGGCGAGAACCTGCCGCCGCCCGGCCTTTACCACCGGGTGCTGCGGGAGGTGGAGTACCCCCTGATCTCCGCCGCCCTCGCCGCCACCCGCGGCAACCAGATCAAGGCCGCCGAGCTGCTCGGCGTGAACCGCAACACGCTGCGCAAGAAAATCCGCGACCTCGACGTCCAGGTGCTGCGCCTGACGCGGTGAGGGCGTCTTCCGTGTCCCGGCCTTGAGCTGTCGCGGCTGGAGGCGGTGGCGCCCTTCTTCCTTGTCCCGGCCTTGAGCCGGGACCCATTTCCGCCGACGTGTGGGGGAAGGGCGGCTCGGACGTCGAGGCTTGTTCTGCGGAACCAGCGTGTCTGGGTCCCGGCTCAAGGCCGGGACAAGAGGGTGGCGTGTTTCGCAGCGCCTTCTGCCATGAGCCTCCGACGATAGCCGAACGAGCGACCGCGCCTCTTCCTTGTCCCGGCCTTGAGCCGGGACCCATTTCCGCCGACGTGTCGGGGCAGGGCGCCCCGGCCGTCGAGGCTTAGTCTGCAGAACCAGCGTGTCTGGGTCCCGGCTTAAGGCCGGGACAAGAGCGGGGGCGCGTTCCGCGCTCCTGCTTCACTTCCGCGCCTCCCCGAGCCTCACTCCGGAACCTTCACCAGCTCCACCCGGCGGTTTTTGGCGCGGCCGGCTTCGGTGTCGTTGGTGGCGACGGGGGAGGCCATGCCGACGCCGAACGGCTGCAGGCGGGCGGGGGAGACGCCGTGCTGCTTCGCAAGCATAGCGGCGACGGCCGCAGCGCGGCGTTTCGACAGGTCCACGTTGTAGTCAAAGCCGCCCTTGGCGTCGGTGTGGCCGGCGATGACCACCTTCAGCTCGGGGTTCGCGGTCAGAAGTTTGCCGATCTCGTCCAGCGTCGGCCGGGAGTCGTCGCGCACGGTCGCCTTGTCGAAGTCGAACAGCACGCCGTAGAGCGCCACCCGCCCGTCGGCGTCGATCGCCTTGCGCATGGCGGAGGCGTCGACGAAGACGATCTTCTCCGCCTCCATCGGCCGGGTCTCGACCACGTCCACCAGCGTTTCCGGCGTGTCGCCGAACTGGCCCACATAGACGCCGGCGTAGACGTCGCCCTCGGGCCGCCGCAGCACGGCGGAGGCGTAGAGCACGTCGGGGATGCCCGAGCGGATGTCGCCGCGCCCCATGGGGCTCTCGTCGTTCAGGGCGAAATAAAGCTCGCCGCCGTTGAGATCGGAGCATTCGGCCGCCCGGCACTGGAACAGGATCTCGAAGCCCTTGGCCTTGAGCCCGTCCTGAAGGTTGCGGGCGACCTCCAGCGCCGAGCGCCCCTTGGGGCCTGCGTATTTCAGCCGGAACGCCTTGCCGGCGACCTTGATCGCGTTGGCGTCGCTCAGCCGCCGCCCCCCCGCCGCCCGGATGTCCGCGCCCGTGATCTTCTTGGTCAGCAGCCGCTGCTCTTCGTAATCCTTGGCGCGGTAAAGCTGGAGCGTCGCGCCGTCGTAGCGGCCGACCAGCGGATGGTCCTTGCCGCCCGCCACATCCTTGGCCGCCGCCGGCGCGCCCGCCATCACCGCGAGGCCGAGCAGGGCGCCCGCCAGTAAGGATCGGCGCGATCCGCGCGGTGCAAAGGTCTTCAACGTCATGGCGGCGGCCCCCCTTCAGCCCTGAACGGCGGGAGTTTAGGCCGCGGCGGGGCCGGGGGCACCGCCCGAGAGCGCCCGCGAAGGGCGTGAATAAGTCGTAGAGGCCGGCGCCCCGGCGGATCGGCGCGGCCTTACTCCGCCGCCGCGCGCTCCCGCGCCTTGGCGGCGTTCCACAGCGCGTCCATCTCGTCGAGGTCGCTGTCGGCGGGGGTGCGGCCCTGCTCGCGCAGCGCGTCCTCGATGGCGCGGAAGCGGCGCTCGAACTTGGCGTTGGAGCGCCGCGCCGCCGCCTCCGGGTCCACGCCCGCATGCCGCGCCAGATTGGCGACGGCGCAGAGCAGGTCGCCGATTTCGTCCTCGATCGCGTCGCGCTCGCCGGCGGCCACCGCCTCGGCCACCTCGTCGATCTCCTCGCGCACCTTGCCCACGACGAGCGTGATGTCGTCCCAGTCGAAGCCCACCGTCGCCGCCTTCTCCTGCAGCTTGAGCGCGCGGGTGAGGGCGGGCAGGGCGGGGGTCACGCCGTCCAGCAGGCTCGGGCGCGCCTCCCCGCCCCGGCGGGCGGCGCGCTCGGCCTTCTCGCCGGCCTTGATGACGCCCCAGGCGGCCTTGATCGCCTCGGGCGACAGGTCGCGCGCCTCGCCGAACACATGGGGATGCCGGCGGATCAGCTTGGCGGTGATGGCCTCCACCACGTCGCCGAAGGCGAAGGCGCCCTGCTCCTCGGCCATGCGGGCGTGGAACGCCACCTGCAGCAGCAGGTCGCCCAGCTCGTCCTTCAGATCCTCGAGATCGCCGCGCTGGATCGCGTCCGCCACCTCAAACGCCTCCTCGATGGTGTAGGGCGCGATGGTGGCGAAGGTCTGCTCCAGATCCCACGGACAGCCGGAGCCGGGCGCGCGCAGCGCGGCCATGATCTCGATCAGCCGGGCGATGTCGCGGGCGGGGGTCATGAGGCGCGATCCTTCGTGTGCGGGGCAGGGCCGGCTACGGGTCATGGCAGATGTCGCCCGACGCGCGCCTCCAGCAGCTGCACGAGGCGTGGATCCATGAACCCGTAGTCGTCGGGAATGTCGAGGCAGACCACGCGCGCGTGACGAAGGCGGCGCCCGAACCGCCGATTGAGGGCGGCGCGGTGTCGCTTCTCCATCACGAAGATCAGCTCGGCCCACTCGACGAGATCGGCCGTCAGCGGCTCTTCCGCGTCCGGCGCGAGACCCGCCGACGCGACGTCCAGATCGCGGCGCGCGCCGAAGACACGTTCCGCCGTGGGACTGCGCAGGCGGTTGCGACTGCAGACGAACAACACGCGCTTCAACGGACGATCCTGAGTCGCATAAGATATATTATGGAACCAAAGCGGATGGGCGGGTTGGGGTTGGAGGCGGCTCCGACCGTGCTCCAGCCGCTCCTGCGCCGGGTCTGGACCCGGTTTCGGACCCCGCATGTTCGCCGAAGTTCCTATGTCTGTCGCCGCTCGATTTACGTTCGATCAAAGACGGCGGGCCCGGACGGAGTCATGATGGAGTTCGCCGTCCTCCCGAAGGCGGCGATCGACAGGAGGTCGACATGCTCGACGCATTCGCCCGCAGCTCCCTTGCGCTCGCCAGCTTCGTCACCAGCCTTTTCGTCGCCAGCGACGCGCCGAACTTCGGCGTCGTGAACGCCTTCGTGGCGATCACGCTGCTGGCCGTCGGCGTCGCCGTGCTGGCGTTCTGGTCCCCCGTGCTCGACTGGGCGCGCCGCGTCCACCGCGACTGGCCGACCCAGCCTCCGGCGAAGTAGCCGACCGGACCGGCTATCCGACGATGCGCAGGCCGTCATAGGCGGCCTCGACGCCCTTCGGCAGGCGGGCCTGCAGGGCGTCGTAGTCGAGGTCGGTGTGCAGGTTGGTCAGCACCGCCCGTTTCGGCCGGAGGCGGGCGATCCAGTCCAGCGCCTGCGCCAGCGTGAAATGGCTCGAATGCGGCGTCTCACGCAGGGCGTCGATGATCCACACGTCGAGATCCTCCAGCAGCGGCTGCGAGGCGAGGGGGATGTCGCTGACGTCGGGCGTGTAGGCGATGCCGCCGAAGCGGAAGCCCAGCGCCATGGTCTCGCGGCCGTGGCGCAGGTCGAAGGGGATCGCGGTCACCGGACCGCCCTGCCCCTCGATCGTCGCGGGCTCGCCGACCGTCAGCCGGTGCTCGGTCAGGATCGGCGGATAGTCGCTGCCGGGCGGGGTGTGGAACACATAGCCGAAGCGGGCGTGCAGGAAGGCGCTGGTGCGCGCGTCGGCCCAGACGTCCACGCGGGTGCGCATGTCGATGGCGAGCGGCCGCAGGTCGTCGATGCCATGGGTGTGGTCCGCGTGCTCGTGGGTGTAGAGCACGCCGTCGAGCCTATCGACGCCGTGGCCAAGAAGCTGCTCCCGCAGGTCCGGCCCGGTGTCCACCAGCACGCGGGTCACGCCCGCCGGCCCTTCGCGCTCCACCAGGATGGAGCAGCGGCGGCGGCGGTTCTTCGGATTTGCGGGATCGCACGCGCCCCAGCCCGACGCCACCCGCGGCACGCCGCCGGAGGAGCCGCAGCCGAGAATGGTGACGACGGTCGCGCTCACGCCGCCCCCGCCGCTTCATGCGCCACGAGAGCGGAGCGCGGCGTCTTGCTGAAAAGGCGGAAGAAATTGTCGGTGGTGATCCGCCGCGTCTCGGCTTCGGTCCAGCCGCGCACGCGGGCGAGCACGGCGGCGGTGTTCGCGGTGTAGGCCGGCTCGTTGCGCCGGCCGCGATAGGGTTCCGGCGCGAGATAGGGCGCGTCGGTCTCCACCAGCAGCCGGTCGGCCGGAACCTCGGCGGCGATGGCGCGGATGTCCTCGGAGCGCTTGAAGGTCAGGATGCCGGAGAACGACACATAGAGCCCGAGCGCCACGCCGCGCCGCGCCAGCTCCGTCCCGGAGGAGAAGCAGTGGAGCAGGGCGGGGAAAGCCCCCTTCCCCATCTCGTCCTCCAGCACGCGGATCATGGCCTCGTCGGCTGCGCGGGCGTGGATGACGAGCGGAAGCTGCGCCACGCGCGCCGCGGCGATGTGGGCGCGCAACCCCTGCTCCTGCGCCTCGGGCGGGCTGGTGTCGTAGTGGAAGTCGAGCCCGGCCTCGCCGAAGCCGACGATCTTCGGGTGCTCCGCCAGACGGACGAGCTCGTCCGCCGTGACGTCGAGCTCCTCATGGGCGTTCTGCGGATGGGTGCCGACCGTGCCGAAGACCGATGGGTAGCGCTCCACCAGCTCCAGCACGCGCTCGAACCGGCGCACGCGGGTGGAGATCGTCACCATCAGCCCGACGCCCGCGGCGTGGGCCCGCTCCACCACCGCGTCCCGTTCGGGCGCGAAGTCGTCGAAGTCCAGATGGCAGTGGCTGTCGACGAGCGCGGTCACGCCGTGACCTCCGGCTCCACGAAGCGCGGGAACACCGGCTGCGGCGCGGGGAAGGCCGTTCCCGGCGCAAGCCGCCCCGCCGCTCCCAGCCGGTCGAAGCCGCGCGCGTCCTCGGCCACGCCCAGGAGATCGAGCAGCTTGGCCGCGGAGGCTGGCGTGAACGGCTGCGCCAGCAGCGCCACGTTGCGCACGGTCTCCGCCGTCACATAGAGCACGGTCGCCATGCGGGCGGGATCGGTCTTCTTCAGCGCCCAGGGCTCCTGCCCCGCGAAGTAGCGGTTCGCCTCCGCCACCACCGCCCAGATGGCGCTCAGCGCCTGATGCAGCGCCAGATCGTCGAACGCCTTGCGCACGAGGCCGGGCAGGGCGTCCACGCTCGCGAGCAGCGCCTGATCGGCCTCCGAGAACGCGCCGGGCTCGGGCGCCCTGCCCTCGCTGTTCTTGGCGATCATGGAGAGCGAGCGCTGCGCCAGATTGCCGAGATCGTTGGCGAGGTCGGCGTTGATGCGGCCGACGATGGCCTCGTGGCTGTAGGAGCCGTCCTGCCCGAACGGCGTCTCCCGCAGCAGGAAGTAGCGCACCGCGTCCACGCCGTAGGTGTCGGCGAAGGAGAAGGGGTCGAGCACGTTGCCGACCGACTTCGACATCTTCTCGCCCTTGTTGTTCAGGAACCCGTGGGCGAACACGCGCTTCGGCGTCGGCAGCCCGGCGGAGAGCAGGAACGCCGGCCAGTACACGGTGTGGAAGCGGATGATGTCCTTGCCGATGACGTGCAGGTCCGCCGGCCACCAGCGGCGGAAGCCCTCCTCGTCCTCGGGAAAGCCGGCGCCGGTGACGTAGTTGGTCAGCGCGTCGACCCAGACGTACATCACGTGCTTCGGATCGTCCGGCACGGGCACGCCCCAGTCGAAGGTGGTGCGGCTGATGGAGAGGTCGCTCAGGCCGCGCTTCACGAAGGCCAGCACCTCGTTGCGGCGCGCGTCCGGGCCGATGAAGCCCGGCTCGTCCTCGTAGAGCTTCAGAAGGCGGTCCTGATAGGCGGAGAGGCGGAAGAAGTAGCTCTCCTCCACCACCCACTCCACGGCTGCGCCCGAGGGCGCGGTGCGGCGGCCGTCCGGGTGCAGCGTGGTTTCGCCCTCGTCGAAATAGGCCTCGTCGCGCACCGAGTACCAGCCCTCGTAGCGGCCGAGATAGATGTCGCCGTTCGCCTGCATGCGCCGCCACAGCTCCTGGCTGGCGGCGGCGTGGTCGGCGTCGGTGGTGCGGATGAAGCGGTCGAACGAGACGCCGTAGCGCTCGTCCATGGCGCGGAAGCGGTCGGCGTTGCGGGTGGCCCACTCGAACGG
This sequence comes from Methylopila musalis, assembly GCF_042679725.1. Taxonomy (NCBI): domain Bacteria; kingdom Pseudomonadati; phylum Pseudomonadota; class Alphaproteobacteria; order Hyphomicrobiales; family Methylopilaceae; genus Methylopila; species Methylopila musalis. The sequence goes on along the minus strand of NZ_JBHTMX010000083.1, from coordinate 3,505 downwards.
AGTCACGCCCTCCCGCGCCGCCGACTGCGCCATCTTCAGCCCATGCTCATCCGTGCCGGTGAGGAAGCGCACGGCGCGCCCCTCCAGCCGCTGGAAGCGGGCGATCGCGTCGCTCGCGATCACCTCGTACACATGGCCGATGTGCGGAGCGCCGTTGGGATAGGCGATCGCGGTGGTGATGTAATAGGGCTCTTTGGCGGACGCCATCGGATGCGGACTCGTCAGATGTGCGAGCCGGCCTCAGCGCCGTGCGAGGCCGGCGAGCTCGGTGAGCGTCTCAAGGACGAAAGGCCGGCGATCGAGATTGTAGATCTCGATGTCCCGCGCCGCGCGGGCGGTTTTTTCCCACACCTCCGCCAGCCGCGCAAGGCGCGGCTCCCGCGCTGCGGCGCCGGCGCGCACCCGCTCGTGCAGCCAGTCGGACACCAGCCCCACGAACAGGCGGAACCGCTCCTCCGACCCGCGCTTGGCGAGGTCGTCGGCGAGCGCATGCGCGGCCTTTACGTCCACCGATGGCAGCTTGCCCAGCAGCGCCCGCACTGTGCCGTGCAGCGCCGCGCCGTCGCCCGCGAGCAGGTTCAGCGCCTGCGCCACGCTGCCCTCGCTGATCCCGGCCGCGAGCCTGAGCGCCTCCGCCTCGTGATCGTCGGCGACCTCGAGGCCCGTCAGCACCGACAGCGTCTCGTCGGCCGTCAGCGGCGACAGCGGCAGCGCACGGCAGCGGGAGCGCACCGGCGCGGGCAGCGAACGCGGCGCGGTGGAGAGCAGCAGGAAGATCGCCTTGGGCGGCGGCTCCTCCAGCACCTTCAGCAGGGCGTTGGCGGCGGCGCCGTTCATGTCGTCGGCGGTGTCGACGATCGCCACCCGCCAGCCGCCCTCGCCGGCCGTGGAGCCGAAGAAGCCGGTGGCGCGGCGCACGTCGTCCACACGGATCTCGCCGTAGAACGCCTTGCGGTCCGCGTTCCAGCCGCGCCGCAGAACCAGCAGGTCCGGATGGGCGAGCCGCGCCACCCGTCGCGTGGTCGGATGATCGGCCGCGACGGCGAGATCCCGCGCGGCGGCGACCTCGGGCGCGGCCGGATCGGCATGGGCCAGCGCGAACCGCGCCATGCGATAGGCGAGCGTCGCCTTGCCGACGCCCTCCGCCCCGGAGATCAGCCAGGCGTGGTGCATGCGGTTCGAAGCGAAGGCGGAGAGCAGCGCCTGCTCCGCCTCGTGATGGCCGAACAGGTCCAGCGTCTCCCGCGGGCGGCGCACGCCCTCCCGGCGGTCGGATTCGGGCAGGCCGCCCTCGGCGTCGCTCATGGCCGCGCCTCCAGTTCGGGCCAGCGCCGCACCACGGCGTCCCAGATGTGGGCCGCGACCGTGTCCGGCGCCTGCGTGGCGTCGATCAGCCGGCAGCGGCCGGGCTCGGCGCGGGCGATGGCGACGAAGGCCTCCCGCAGCCGCTCGTGAAAGCGCGCGTCCTCGGCCTCGAAACGGTCCGGCGCCGCGCCATGCCCCGCCCGCCTCCGGGCCCGCTCGAGCCCGACCATCGCCGGCGCGTCCAGCACGAAGGTGAGGTCCGGAAACGCGCCCAGCGCCGCCACATGCTCCAGCGCCCGCAGGGTCTCCGTCGCGACCCCGCCCACCGCGCCCTGATAGCAGCGGGTGGAGTCGATGAAGCGGTCGCACAGCGCCCAGGCGCCGCGCTTCAGCGCCGGCCGGATCAGCCGGTCCACATGGTCGGCCCGGGCGGAGGCGATGACCACCGTCTCCGCCAGCGGCCCGAAGCGTTTCAGCCGCCCGGACAGCAGCGCCTCCCTCAGCGCCTCCGCCCGCGGCGAGCCGCCGGGCTCGCGCGTGGTCGTGACCTCGACGCCCGCGGTCCGCAGCCGCTCCGCCAGCCGCTGGAGCTGGGTGGACTTGCCGACCCCCTCGCCGCCCTCGAAAGTGACGAACCGCCCGCGCGGCGCGGTCACGGCCTGAAACACGCTCCGCGGCTCCATCAGATGCGGGCGACGACCTGATGGAACCAGTCGCCCACGAGCTCCAGAGCGCCGTCCACCGCGCGGCGGCCGAGGCCGCCCTCGTCCACGGTCTCCGCCGCCCGCAGCGGCGTCTCGACGCTCAGCATCTCGCCCCGCCACACCCGCAGCACGCCCACCCGGTCGCCCTTGCGCACCGGCGCGGTCAACGGCCCGTCATAGACCACGCGGGCGATCACCCGCGCGTCGTCGTTCTTCGGCGTCAGCACGTCCACCGCCGCGTCCGCCGCCAGCGGCACATGGCGGCTGGTTCCGCCGAAGACGCGCGCCTCGGCCACCGTCTCGCCCGCCTCGAACAGGCGCTTGGTCTCGAAGGCGGAAAAGCCCCAGTCCAGCAGCTTGCGCGCCTCTTCCGCGCGCGCCTTCGCCGATTCCAGCCCGTTCAGCACCACGATCAGCCGCCGCCCGTCGCGCTTGGCGGAGCCCACCAGCCCGAAGCCGGAATCCGCCGTGAAGCCGGTCTTCAGCCCGTCCGCGCCGGGGTAATCCGCCAGCAGCGGATTGCGGTTGCGCTGGGTGATCTTGTTCCAGCTGAACTCCGGCTCCGCGAACATGGCGTAGCGCGCGGGGTAGGCGCGGATGAGATGGGAGGCGAGCCGGGAGATGTCGCGCGCCGTCATCACCTGCTCCGGATCGGGCAGGCCGGTGGCGTTGCGGAAGCGGGAGCGGGTCAGCCCGAGCTCCTGCGCGCGGGCGTTCATCTGCTCGGCGAAGGCGGGCTCCGATCCGGCGATGCCGGCCGCGAGCGTGATCGCCGCGTCGCTGCCGGACTGCACCACCATGCCCCGGAGCAGATCGGACACCGCGACCTGCGAGTTCAGCTTGGCGAACATGGCCGAGCCCCGCGACGGCGCCCCGCCCCGACGCCAGGCGTCCTCGCTGATGCGGAACGTGTCCGTCTCCTGCAGGCTTCCCGCCTCCAGCGCCCGGAACGTCAGCTCCGTGGTCATCAGCGTCGCCATGCTGGCGGGCGGCGACGGCAGGTCCGGCTGCTTGGCGAACAGCACCGCGTCGGAGGTGTGGTCGTAGAGGAAGGCGATCGGCGCCTCGGTGCGCCCGTCTTTCGCGGGGGGCGCGGCGTGGGCCGGCGCTGCGAGCGCCAGAATCGCGAGCCCCGCCACGGCGAAACGCAGGCGCGGGAGAGCCGATAACCCGGAAAAATCGCTCATAACGCCCACACCGCCATCGGACCAGCGGTCAGGATACGGCGAGCCGGCGCGAGTCACAATGCGCGGACGACGGTCGTCCGCGTCGGGGACGGTTCAGCGCAGGGTGGAGAAGGCGGAGGTCGAGCCGCGCAGCCCGTCGGCGGGGCCGAAGGCGCCGTCGCCAAAGCCCTCGAAGCTGGAGGCGATGCGGCTCGCGACCGCGGCGCCGTCCACCGGATGCGGCGTCTCCGAAACAGCCGCGGCCGGCGCGGGCGCCGTCTCCAGAGCGGGCGCGACGGGCGGCGCCACCGAGGCCAGAACCGGCGCGCT
>NZ_JBHTMX010000082.1:0-12417 GCF_042679725.1 Methylopila musalis | reverse complement strand
CTCCTCGCTCAGGCCCCGCAGCGCGCGGCTGAGGCGGCGCCACAGCGCCGCGGCGTCGCGCGCCGCGCCGTAGCGGATGCGCCCGAAGCCGTTGCGGCGCTGGATTTCGACGCCCCGGACGTCCTCCACCACGAAGGAGCGGCCGATAAAGGCCCGAAGCTCCGGCGTGACCGGCCCCTGAAACAGATTGCGGCTCCAGATCGACACCCCGTCCGGGCCGGGGGCGATCCGCACGACAGGAGCGGCGCTCAACGGCGCCGCTCCACGGTCTTTTCAGTGCTCACATTCGCAGACGTCACGCGAAGACCTTCCACAGGTTCCAGAGGCTGAGCGAGGTGATCAGCACGCCGACGATGATCAGCAGCACGCGGGCCGGAAGCTTCCTCACGAGCAGGGCGGCGAAGGGCGCCGCGAACAGGCCGCCGAAGACGAGGCCGGCGATCGTGGTCCAGTGGGTGAAGCCGCCGAGCAGCGCGAAGGAGACGCCGCTGGCGAGCGCCAGGAAGAACTCCGCCGCGTTGACCGAGCCGATCGTGGTGCGCGGGTCCTGGCCCGAGCCGAGCAGCGAGGTGGTGACGACCGGCCCCCAGCCGCCGCCGCCCACCGCGTCCACGAAGCCGCCGGTGACGGCGAGCGGCGCGATGTAGGTCGGCGGCTCGGTGCGGATGCGGATGGCGCGGAACGCCTTGCTGATGATGTAGAGGCCGATCAGCAGCAGATAGACCGAGATCCACGGCTTCAGCAGGTCGCCGTCCAGGGTCGTCACCAGATAGGCGCCCGCGACCGCGCCGATGATCCCCGGGATGAGCAGGCGGCGGAACAGCTTGCCGTTCACGTTGCCGAGCTTCCAGTGCGACAGGCCCGAGAAGCCGGTGGTGAAGATCTCGGCGATGTGCACCGAGGCGGAGGCGGCGGCCGGCGGAACGCCGGTGGAGAGCAGGAAGGTGGTCGAGGTCACGCCATAGGCCATGCCCAGCGCGCCGTCGACGATCTGCGCGAACAGACCGACCGCGACCGCCGTCCAGAACCCGCGCGAAACGAGGCCGGCGCTGATCTCGGCCGGCGCGGCCTCCCAGTCGATCGGCGCGAGCCAGAGGCCGATGGCGATGCCCGCCACGACCAGCGCCAAAGCGGCGAGAACGCCGATGCGAACCAAGCGAGCCTGCCCGTCTGGAGTGGCGGTGGATACGTCGGAAGAAGACATGGAGACCCCGTTGCCTGGAGGCCGTCAAACGAAAACGGGGGAATCCGCCGCCGGAGCCGAAAAGCCCTGCGCGTTCACGCCACCCGATCACCGCGCCCCCTCAGCGGCGATCACAGCATGGTTACGCAAACGTCATCTCGGGTCAAACTAATTCTATATTTTCGATAGAATTATGAGAACGACGTGGGGATATCTTTTCGGCCAGCCTCGCCCGCCGATCGTCGTCATCTTGGCAAACTGCGCCGGGCCGGCGCGAGACACCACCGCCGGGCGCGGGGGGCTTGCACGCCGAAAACGCGCTTGCTCTTCGAAAGACAACCTGCCGCGCGTCCTGTCCGGCCGTCCCGCTCGGCGCGGTGATGGTCTAGCCATCACGTCGGCGCCGCCCCTGCCCTCCACAGCGTTCATCGCGCCGGAGCCAGGCGACGGTACGCGGAGGCCGCTCGTCGATAAGCGACCGACCGGCAGCAACCGAGGTGGAGATCGCCGGGACAGAAGCGCGGGCGGCGCGGACAAGCCGATCGCGCTGCGGCGGCACGATGGTTCTCAACTGTCGTCAGGGTCCGAGGCCACGCGTCTGGCTCAAGGAGCTTGAGGAGACCAAGCGCCGAAAGAAGAAAGCCATCGAGCGCATAAGCCGAAGACCGTCGCGACGCCGGTGGCCGTCGCAGGTATGCCGATGCGCCAACGGGGCGAAGGGCCTCGCAGCGGTTTCGCCCGCATCATGCGTTCGCCGAGAGCCACACCGCCGATGACAGTGAGGCGCTCACCGATCCGCTCATGGATCGTCCGGCGCGGCGGCGAAGGCGATTACAGCGACAGGCGGCCATCGGCAGAAGACGCGCAGCGCCGACATGGCAATAGTAACTTACTAGAGGTTAAATGTACTTTAGATCATACCAGCTTGATCAAGACGAGAATCATCACATCAAATCAATATTATTACTTCATCCGTACAATACAATGCAGCATCACCCGCTCTATGACGGCCCTCGCCGCGGACCGACCGAGCGAGACTTTCCCACGTTCGGGAACAGGCGCAAAAAGGTGGGGAAGAAACGCTAAAAAACGCAGCGATATCAACGGCGTTTTGAAGTGATGGTGCCCGGGGGCGGATTCGAACCACCGACACGCGGATTTTCAATCCGCTGCTCTACCAACTGAGCTACCCGGGCGGGTTTCCCTTGTGCGGAAGCGTCATGTTCCGCGGGAGAGCCGCCTTATAGGAAGTCGCGCGGGGTCTGTCCAGCGAGTCGCGCGACGTAATTCACAGGCCGTCGTCATTCTTGTCCGGGCCGTTTTCCGCCTCGTCGTCCTCGCGCGCGGGGACGGCGTAGACGCCCTTCAGCCAGCGCGACAGGTCCACGTCGGCGCAGCGCTGGGAGCAGAACGGATGGTGCTTCGGCAGGGACATGGCCTGACAGATCGGGCACGGCCGCGGGGCGCGGCGGCGGTCGTCCTGCGGCGGTCGCGCGTCGTCGCCCATGGCCGCCGTCACGCCGTCGCGGTCCAGCCGCGGTGGAGCGGGTAGCCCTCTCCGGTGAGGAGATTCGCGGTTTCGCACAGCGGCAGCCCCACCACCGCGCCATAGGAGCCGGAGAGCTTGGCGACGAAGGCGCCCGCAAGGCCCTGGATGGCGTAGCCGCCCGCCTTGCCGCGCCATTCGCCCGACTGGATGTAGGCCGCGATCTCCGATTCGGAGAGCCGGCGGAAGCGCACCCGCGTCTCCACCAGACGGCTGCGCAGCGCGCCCTTGCGGGTGGTGACGCAGATCGCGGTCTCCACCCGGTGGGCGCGGCCCGACAGCAGCCGCAGGCAGTCGGCGGCCTCGTCCTCGCTCTCGGGCTTGGGGAGAATGCGCCGCCCGACCGCGACCACGGTGTCGGCGCCGAGCACCAGCGCGTTGGCGAGGGCGGGATCCTGGGCCGCGAGCCGCGCGCCGGCGCGGGTCTTGGCTTCGGCGAGACGCAGCGCCAGCGTGCGCGGGCGCTCGTTGCGCTCGGGCGTCTCGTCCACGGAGGCCGGCAGCAGGGCGTCCGGCGTCACGCCGATCTGCTCCAGCAGCGCGAGACGCCGCGGGCTCGCGGAGGCGAGCACCAGCTTCAGCGGTTCGGTCATCTCAAGGCCACTCCGACCGGCCGGCGACCGGCCGTCACGCGATTACTTGAAGCGGTAGGTGATGCGGCCCTTGGTCAGGTCGTAGGGCGTCATCTCCACCAGAATCTTGTCGCCGGCGAGCACGCGGATGCGGTTCTTGCGCATGCGGCCCGCGGTATGGGCGATGATCTCGTGGTCGTTCTCGAGCTTCACGCGGAAGGTGGCGTTGGGCAGAAGCTCGATGACGGTGCCCGGAAACTCCAGCAGTTCTTCTTTCGACATGTGGTCTCGACAGGTGAGGACGGCCGACGGTCCCGCAAGGGGGACGCGGCCGCGCTTGAATACGGTCAGAATGCGTGGGTGATACCGGAATCCATGAAGTTCCACAACTCGCGCGGCGCGAGGGCCTCACACGCGCGCGGGCGCGGCGTAACGGAACCGGTCCCGGATGCGGTCCACCAGACCGTCGCGCACGGCGCGGTAGGCGTCCATCACCTGCTCGCGCGAGCCGCCATGGGCGAGCGAGGGGTCCATGGTGGGCCAGTACTCCACCTCCAGCGGTAGGCGGCGCGTCAGCTCGAGCGCGGCGTGGTGCGCCTCGGGCGCGAGCGTGACGATCAGGTCGAAGTTCAGGTCCTCGAGGTCTTCGAGCGAATGCGGTCGGTGCTTGCCCATGTCGAGGCCGAGCTCATCGAGGGCCGCGGCCACGAACGGGTCGTTCTCGCCCGGCCGGACGCCGGCGGAGGCCACATAGAGCGAGCGGCCGAAGTAGTGGCGCGCCAGCACCTCGGCCATGACGGAGCGGATCACGTTCTGGCCGCACATGAAGAGAACGGACTGGGGGCGGCCGGCGCCGCCGTCGCTCAAGCGTCAACCCTTCCAGCTCAGGGCCGCGATCAGCGTGAACAGACGGCGCGCGGTGTCGTGGTCGATCTCGATCTTGTCCCTCAGCCGCTCCGCCAGCACCTGCGCCCCCTCGTTGTGCAGGCCGCGGCGGCCCATGTCGATCGCCTCGATCTGGCTCGGCGAGGCGCTGCGGATGGCGGAATAGTAGCTCTCGCAGACGAGGAAGTAGTCCTTCAGAATTTTCATGAAGGGCGTGAGCGACAGGAAATGCGTCACCACCGCCGCGCCGTCGGCGGCGCGGGTCACGTTCAGCGCCAGCTTGCGGTCCACGAGGCCGATCAGCAGCGCGAACGGCCCCTCCCCCGCCTCGCGCGGCGCGAAGGCGTTGTCCTCGATCAGGTCGTAGATCGCGATCTGCCGCTCGTGCTCCACCTCCGGCGCGGCGCGCCCGATCGACGCTTCGTCGATGGTGACGGCGACGAGCTTCCGGACGGGATCGCGGGCGGGGGCGGTCATGGGGCGGCGGGCTCAGTTCATGCGGATCGCGACCGAGCGCGCGTGCGCGGTCAGCCCCTCGGCCTCGCCGAGGCGGATCGCGGCGCCGCCGAGCGCCTTCAGCTGCTCCGGCCCGCAGCGCAGGATCGATGTGCGCTTCAGGAAGTCGATGACGCCGAGCCCGGAGGCGAAGCGCGCCGTGCGGGCGGTGGGCAGCACGTGGTTCGAGCCGCCCACGTAATCGCCGATCGCCTCCGGCGTGTGGGCCCCGAGGAACAGAGCGCCGGCGTGGCGCACGCGGTCAGCGATCTCGTCCTCGTTTTCCGCCACGATCTCCAGATGCTCGGCCGCGATGCGGTCGGCGAGCGGGACGGCGTCCAGGATGTCGCGCACCACGATCACCGCGCCGAAATCGCGCCAGCTCGCGCCGGCGATCTCGCGGCGGGGCAGCACGGCGAGCTGGCGCTCCACCGCGGCCACCACCGCGGCGGCGAGGCCCTCGTCGTTGGTGATGAGCAGCGACTGGGCCGAGGCGTCGTGCTCGGCCTGGGCCAGCAGGTCGGCGGCGATCCAGTCCGGGTTGCCGGTTCCGTCGGCGATGACCAGCACCTCGGACGGGCCGGCGATCATGTCGATGCCGACCGTGCCGAACACCCGGCGCTTGGCGGCCGCCACATAGGCGTTGCCGGGCCCGACGATCTTGGAGACCGGCCGCACCGTCTCGGTGCCGTAGGCGAGCGCGCCCACCGCCTGCGCGCCGCCGATGCGGAACACCTCGTCCACGCCGGCGAGCTTGGCCGCCGCCAGAACCAGCGGCGCGATGCGCCCGTCCGGCGCAGGCACCACCATCACCACCCGCTCCACGCCCGCGACCTTCGCCGGCACGGCGTTCATCAGCACCGAGGACGGATAGGCCGCGGTGCCGCCGGGCACATAGAGCCCGACGCTGTCCACCGCGCGCCAGCGGTGGCCGAGCTCGACGCCGATCGGGTCGTGATAGGTCTCGTCCGCGGGAAGCTGGCGGCGGTGATGCGCCTCGATCCGGTCGCGGGCGAAGGCGAGCGCGGCGAGCGTCTCCGGGTCGCACTCGGCCTCGGCGGCGTCGAGTTCGGCCGGCGTCACCTTGAGGCCGAGCGCCGCGAGATCGACCCGGTCGAAGCGGGCCGACAGATCAATCAGCGCGGCGTCGCCCCGGGCGCGCACCTCGGCCAGAATGGCGGCGACCGCCTGGTCCACGTCCTCGGACACCTCGCGCTTGGCGGCGAGCAGGGCGTCGAAGCGGGCGTCGAAATCCGCGTCCAGCGCCGAAAGACGAATGGCCATGCGCGTCAGTCCTTGATGCTCGGGAGGGCGGCCGGCGTCGCCGGGCCGAGGTCGGCGGCCTGCGCCTCGACGCACTCCACCTCCAGCTGCAGGCAGGCGCCGCCCGCGAAATGCAGTTCGATCACGCCCGAAGGCTCCTCCTTCGGCGTGAAGGCCACGACGAGAAGCTCAAGCTCCGCGTCCGGCGTGGTCCGGTCGACGCCCCGCGCGCGAACGGCGGTGACGCGGTCGAAATGCGCCGCCGCGCGCCGCCGCGAGGTCGGGTCGCACAGGCGGTTCAGCCGGTCGCCCACGAAAGCGAAGCGGCGCTCGCCGGGCAGATAGACCAGATCCCGCACCTTGAGCGTGGTGTCCTGCAGATGCGCCGACAGCACCGCGAGGTCTTCGGCGTCGAGCGCGATCAGCTTGAGGGGGGCGTCGGAAGGCTGGGTCATCTGAACGCTCGAAGGCGGGCCGGACAGCGGGCGGCCGCACGGACGGCGCGACCGTCCGCACAGGTAGCGGCCGGCGTCGCGCTCGGCAACCGGCCGCGCGACGAAGCTTAGCCAGCGAGCTCGCGTGACCGGTCGGTCGCGGCCGCGACCGCGCGCGTCAGCAGCGGCGCGAACCCGTCGTCCGCCATCAGAACGGCGAGCGCCGCGGCGGTGGTGCCGTTGGGCGACGTGACGTTGCGGCGCAGGGTCTCGGGCGTCTCGGGCGAACGGCGCAGCAGCTCGCCCGCTCCCTCCACCGTGGCGCGGGCGAGTCGACCCGCGAGATCCGCCGGCAGGCCGGCCTTGACGCCGGCCTCGGCCAGCGCCTCCGCCAGCAGGAACACATAGGCCGGGCCAGAGCCGGAGACGCCGGTCACGGCGTCGATCAGGCCCTCGTCGTCCAGCCACTCCACCTGCCCGCCCGCCTTCAGCAGCGCGTCGGCGAGCGCCTTCTGGGCCGGCGTGACGGTCGCAGCCGCCACGGCGCCGGTGACGCCCCGGGCGATGGCGTCGGGCGTGTTGGGCATGGCGCGCACCACGGCGGCCCCGTCCGGCAGGCCGGCGGCGAGCCGCGTCGCGGTGACGCCCGCGAGCACGGAGACCAGCACCGCGCCAGGCGCCATGAACCGGGCCGCGACGGGCAGCGCCTCGGCGACCATCTGCGGCTTCACCGCCAGCACCACCGCGGCGGGGGCTGCGATCGTGTCGGGGTCGGGGGACGTCCGGACGCCGCGACGTTTGAACGCGGCCTTGGCGTCAGGCGGCAGTCCCGGATCGACGACGGCGGCGAGCGCGGGATCGAGCCCGCCCGCGAGCCATCCTTCCAGCAGGGCGCCGCCCATCTTGCCGGCGCCGATCAGAACGATCGGGCCGCCCGGTTGGAGCGGCCCGACGGAGTGCGCGGTCATGAACGGATCACCGGAACCTCACGCCTCCCCCACCGTGTCGAAAGCCACCACCTCCATGGCCTCCGTCGCGCTCTTGCCGGCCCACACCACGAACTGGAACGCCTGATAGTGGCGCTCGCAGGCTTCGAGGGCGGCCTGAAGCAGCGCTTCGCATTGAGGGACGCTCGCCTCGGCCCCGCCGCTGAGCAGCAGGGAATGCCGGTACATCACCACGCCCTCCTTGCTCCACAGGTCGAAATGGCCGAGCCACATCTGCTCGTTGATGAGCGTCAGCAGCTGATGCACCTCCGCCTTGCGGCGATCGGGAACCTTGAGGTCGAAGGCGCAGGCGAGATGAAGGGACTCCAGATCGTCCATCCATGTGAGGGACACATGGTAGTCGGTCCATGAGCCGTCGACGGAGATCGTGATCTCGTCGTCGTCCGACCGGTCAAAGGACCAGTCGTTCGCCGTCGCGATGCGTTCGATCATGTCGACAGGATGGGCCTGACGATCGGCGTCCACGTCGATGAGAGCCATCAGCTCCTCCCGGGGTGGGGCCCTGGCGCGGGCATGGGAACGACGTCGGGCGTGACCTGCGGACCGCCCCAATGGGGCGCGGACCGCATGCCGAGGCTCGCAGCGTCCGCGCGGAGCGCGATCCGATTCGAGCCACCGTCAGAAGTATAGGGCGACTTCCGCCGCGCTGCACACTCCCCCGAACGGCGCGTCCCGGGTCTTACGGCTAGGGCTCGCCCGGCGCGGCGGCCTTGGCTTCGAGCGCGGCGAGGCGCGCCTCCAGCCGCTCGTTCTCCAGCCGGGCCTTCTCGGCCATGGCGCGCACGGCCTCGAACTCGTCCCGGCGCACCAGATCAAGCTCGGAGAGGATGCGGTTCGCCTGCGCGCGCACGATGGTCTCCACCTCCCGGCGCACGCCGGAAGCGGCGCCGGCGGCGTCGGTCATCAGGCGTCCGATCTCGTCGAACACGCGGCCACGGGGCTCGGTCATGGGTGTGGTGTCTCCAGCGCGCGGATGTCGCCGCCTTCATGTGGCCCACAGCGCCGGCCGCCGCAAGACCGGGCGACGGCCAGACCGGGCTACAGCCGGGCGCCACGCGCTTCGTCGCGGCGCCGCCACCCACAATCGATCTCATCTAAAATGGTTCTTGTTTTCAACAGCAACGTGATGAAAATCATTCGCATTATCAACGTTCAATCCTGAATTGACGCGGGAGGACGCCGTCGTTACGAGCCGTGTTGACCGTCTCGTCTCGCACCGGGTTCGCCATGTCTTCCTACGCCATCGTGCTTCTGGCCATCGGCATGTCCATCGACGCGCTCATCGCGTCGCTCGGGCGCGGCGCGGCCATGGGCCGTCCCAGTCTGGCGGAGGCCGCGCGCACCGGCGTGGTGTTCGGCGTGGTCGAGGCGATCACGCCGCTGATCGGCTGGGCGGCGGGCGTCGCCGCCAGCCAGTACGTGCAGGCGTTCGACCACTGGATCGCCTTCGGCCTGCTCGGCGCGGTCGGCGGGCGCATGTTCGCGGAGGCGCTGCGGCGCGCCGACGGGGCGGAGCCGGACGCGCGGCCCGCCCGTTCGCTCGGGGTGCTGCTCGCGACCGCGATCGGCACCAGCCTCGACGCCATGGCGGTCGGCGTGTCGCTCGCCTTCCTCGAGGTGAACATCCTGGTGATCGCCCTCGCCATCGGCGCCACGACCATGGTGATGTCCACCGGCGGCATGCTGGCGAGCCGCGTCATCGGCGAGCGCTTCGGGCGCTACGCCGAGATGGCCGGCGGCCTGATGCTGATCGGCCTCGGCGTCTCCATCCTTGTGGAGCATCTGTCGGCCTGACCATGACCTGCCCCGCGCTCACCCTGCTCGACCGTCCCGCCGGCTACGGCCGGATCTCGCGCGCGCTGCACGCGCTGGTGGCGACGCTGGTGCTGTGGCAGTTCGCCATGGTGCTGGCCTATCGCGTGCTTGGCGAGCACAACGCCACGCTGAACGCGATCTACGGCGTCGCCTCCCACGGGCCGGTGGGGCTCGGCGTGTTCCTGCTGATGCTGGCGCGCATCCCTTGGGCGCTCGCCAACGCCCGGCGGCGCCCGGCCTATGACGCCGGCGTGCTCGGCCGCGTCGCCCGGGCGAGCCACGCGCTGATGTACGCGCTGCTGTTCGCCATCCCCGGCGTCGCCCTCGCCCGGGTCTACGCCAAGGGCGAGGGCTGGGTGGTCTACGGCCTGTCCGTGGTGCCCGCGACCGGCGAGCCGATTCCGGCGGTCAAGACGGTGGTGGACGCGCTGCACGGGCCGATGTCGTGGACCCTGCTCGCGCTGATCGTCGCCCATGTGGGGGCGGCGCTGCTGCACGGGCTCGTCTGGCGCGACGGCATGGTGGGCCGCATGTTCGGCCGGCCGCCCGCGACCGCCTGACGGGATCTCAGGCCTGCGGCTTGCGGGCCACCAGGAAGGCGTCCACGTCCTCGGACTGCGCGGGCAGGGTCTTGATCCTGTGCATGATCCTGCCGAGGACGTAGGCGAGCGCGAGCGAGGCGTGCCACGACCAGCGATGGGCGACGTAGCGCTCGTTCGGCGCCGTGTCGGTGCGCACCGCGAGGAACTTCCGCATCCACAGCACGGGTCCCTGATGCGGCGAGACCGGCAGGGACGTGGCCTCAACCACCTCAAGCCCGGCGGCCTCCGCCAGCGCCCGGAACGCGCCAGGCGTCCACCACGTGACGTGGTGCGGCGGCATGTTCATGGGCAGGTTCGGGATCTCCGTCAGCGGCGAGGGATGCAGCGGCGCGGCCAGGATCAGCAGGCCGCCGGGCTTCAGCATGCGCGCCATGTTTCGGGCGTGCGCGAGCGGGTCCGGCACGTGCTCGATCACGTGGAAGGCGGTGGCCACGTCGTAGCGCTCCGGGTTGTGTTCGGCGTGGTGCTCCAGCGTCTCGCGGATCACCGCGTCGTCCACGTCGTCGGAGGCGTAGGGGTCGAGGCCCACGAAGCGGGCGTGGCCGAGATGGCGGCGGAACGCGCCGGGGCCGCAGCCCACGTCGATCACCGTGGCGCCGTCCGGCACGAAGCGCGCGGCGGCGGCGAAATCCTGCCGATCGTCGGAGCGGTAGGTGAGGCCGCGATGGATGTCCCACCGGGCGTAGAAGTCCCGATAGAACAGCCCGTCGCCCACGATGCGCGGCTCGAAGAACACGAGGCCGGTGTCGGATTCGTACAGGGTGAAGCGGTCCACGCCCTGAAACAGGGCCGAGACGTCGACCCCTTGCGCGAAGCGCCAGATGTCCGCGACCACGCCGGCGGACACGCCGTGGATCGCGCGCCGCGCGGGGCGGCCGGTCAGCGGGCACGGCGGCAGCGGCGCGCGGGCCGAGCCGCGCGTCGTAGTGGGACGCGTCACCATGAAGAGGAAGAATCCAAGGCTTGGCCCAAGGTCTTAAGGGCGCGGCGAACGACCGACGCGCCGCCACCCGACTGTCGCGCCGTCCCCCGACGACGGAACCGACATGCCTTAAGGACACGCGGCGCGTCCATGCGGCGCCGAGAATGACGCTTGCGCGGACCACGTCAACTGGCGGCGGCGGGGCCTGCGCCCGATCCGCGCCTTGACGCCCCGGCGGCGCCCGTCCATCACGGCGGCGTCCGCAGCCGGAGCCGCCATGCCGCTGTTCGCCATTCCTTTCCCGATGATCGACCCGATCGCGGTCTCCGTCGGGCCGCTCGCCATCCGCTGGTACGCGCTGGCCTATGTGGCCGGACTGCTGATCGGCTGGTGGCTCGCCAAGCGCATCGCCGCGAACGACGCGCTCTGGGGCGACGTTCGCCGCCCGTCGCCGCTCGATGTGGACGACCTGATCCTCTGGGTCGCCTTCGGCGTCATCCTCGGCGGGCGGATCGGCTATGTGCTGTTCTACAACCCCGGCTACTACCTCGAGAATCCGATCGAGGCGCTGCAGGTCTGGCACGGCGGCATGAGCTTTCATGGCGGGCTCGCGGGCGCGGCGCTGGGGGCCTGGGCCTTCGGACGCTCGCGCGGCCTGCCGGCGCTGCCGGTGTTCGACCTCGCCACCGCCGTCGCGCCGATCGGCCTGTTCTTCGGCCGGGTCGCGAACTTCATCAACGGCGAGCTGTTCGGCCGCGCCTCCGACGCGCCCTGGGCCATGGTGTTCCCCCACGGCGGACCGGAGCCCCGGCATCCGAGCCAGCTCTACCAGGCGGCGCTCGAAGGCGTGGCGCTGTTCGTGGCGGTGCAGATCCTCGTGCGCTCGGGCGCGCTGAAGCGGCCGGGCCTCGTGGGCGGCGTGTTCCTCGCGGGCTACGCGGTGGCGCGCATCATCGGCGAGCTGTTCCGCGAGCCGGACGCGCAGATCGGCTTCCTCGCCTTCGGCGGCACCATGGGCCAGCTGCTGTCGCTGCCCATGCTGGCGCTCGGCCTCGCGCTGATCGTGCGCGCCCGGCGCTCGCCGCCCCTCGCATGACGCCGCTCGCCCGCGAGATCGCGGAGATCGTCGCGGGCGAAGGGCCGATCGGCGTCGACCGCTACATGGCGCTGTGCCTCGGCCATCCGGTCCACGGCTATTACGCCACGCGCGACCCGTTCGGCGCGCAAGGCGACTTCGTGACCGCGCCCGAGATCAGCCAGATGTTCGGCGAACTGCTCGGGCTCTGGTGCGCGGAGGTCTGGGCGCGCATGGGGCGCCCGGCGCAGGTGGCGCTGGTGGAGCTCGGCCCCGGCCGCGGCACGCTGATGGCGGACGCGCTGCGCGCCGCGCGCGCCCTGCCCGGCTTCCGCGAGGCGATGAACGTCACGCTGGTGGAGACCAGCCCGACGCTGCGGGAGATCCAGCGCGCCCGGCTCGACGGCGCGGGCGTCCCCGTACGCTTCGCCTCCGCCGTGGACGAGGCGCTGGGCGGGACGCCCGCCATCGTGCTGGCGAACGAGTTCTTCGACGCGCTTCCCATCCGCCAGTTCGTGGCGACGCCCGGCGGCTGGCGGGAGCGGCTGGTGGGCCTCGACGGCGACCGGCTCGCCTTCGGCCTCGCGGCGGCGGCGCCCCGCGACCTGTCCCTGCCCC
>NZ_JBHTMX010000081.1:0-12478 GCF_042679725.1 Methylopila musalis | reverse complement strand
CGAGCGCGCCGGCGGCGACCGCGAGCGGCGTGGCGAGCGCGCCAAGCGTCGCCCAGAACGTCAGCCCGGCTGCGCGCGCGGCCCGAAACCGGTCCCACAGCGCGGCCGCGATCAGCAGCGCCATCAGAACCTGCGCGAAGAAGGTCTTGAAGATGAAGGAGGCGAAGAAATAGGCGGCGCGGCCGGAATTGACCGCGCTCATGGCCTTGAGATCGGCGGCGTAGGCCGTGACGATCCCCGTGGTCGCCTGAAGGATCGCCAGCGCCACGGCCGCGAGCGCGAGGCCGAGCGCCGCGATCGTGCGCCAGTCGGCGCGGAACGTGGCGAGCGCAAGCACGGGCGCGAGGACGACGCCGACCGTGACGATCTTCAGGAAGAACCCCAGCAGCAGAGCGTAGGCCAACAGGGCGCCGTCCACCGCCGTGACGCGCGGCCCGCGGCCGAACACGATCGCGAACCAGACCAGTGCGAGGCCGCTCGCCAGCCGGTTGTAGCTGGCGTGGTGCGAGACGCCGTAGAAGTCCGACATGAACAGATCGACCGGCGCCAGCGCGATGAGCGCGGTCAGCGCCAGAAGCGCGAGCGCGGCGAGACGGCCGGGCGCGCGGGCCAGCGCCGCGATCAGCAGCGGCGCCAGCAGCAGGAAGCCCACCAGCTGCGCGCCGGCCAGCGTCGGCAGATCCGGCCACAGCCGCGAGGCCCACAGCACGCCAAGATAGGGCTGGACGCCCGTGGGCAGGTGGAAATCCACATGCGGCGTCAGGCCGGCGGCGAACCGGCGCGCGCCGTCCTCCAGAAACAGCAGGTCGTTCGCGACCGCGCCGGCCAGACTGTTCGGAAAAGCGGTCCAGACCGCCCAGTAGGCGATCGCGACCAGCGCGACCGCAAGCGCCGCCGCCCAGGGCGCGAGGCCGCCCGTCGAAATGTCACGCTGGTCCATGCCGTCCGGCCTCCGGGGGCCAAGCGGCGCGCCCCCTCACGGGCTGACCGTCATAGCGCAGGAGAATGGCCGGACCGTTAAACGTGCCGCGCGGACGCCGGCCCTGCGAACGCTCGGCGTTCAGGCCGGCTTCGACTTGCGCACGTCCTTGATGTCGGTGAAAGCCACGGAGGCCCAGCGCTCCTGCGCGCGGTTCATCTGGAAGGCCGAGCCCGCCAGCAGCACCGGATCGCCGTCGAGGTCCTCGGCGAGGCTCGACCGGTTGCCGGCCAGGAACTCGTCCAGATCGGTTTTCTTTTCCGCCGAGACCCAGCGCGCCAGCGCGAACTGGCTCTGCTCGAAGCCCACCTCGACGCCGTATTCGCTCTTGAGCCGGTCGGTCAGCACGTCGAGCTGAAGCGGGCCGACGACGCCCACCAGCGCGGGCGAGCCGTCGAACGGGCGGAACACCTGCACCACGCCTTCCTCCGCCAGCTCCTGCAGCGCCTGCTTCAGCTTCTTGGCCTTCATGGCGTCTTCGAGCCGCACCCGGCGCAGGATCTCCGGCGCGAAGCTCGGCACGCCGAGAAACGAGATGTCCTCGCCCTCGGTCAGCGTGTCGCCGATGCGCAGCAGGCCGTGGTTCGGGATGCCCACCACGTCGCCGGCGAAGGCCTCTTCGGCGAGCTGCCGGTCCTGCGCGAAGAAGAACTGCGGCGCATGCAGGCCGATGGTCTTGGCGGTGCGCGTCAGCCGGGCCTTCATGCCGCGGGTGAGCTTGCCGGAGCACAGCCGCGCGAAGGCGATGCGGTCGCGGTGGTTGGGGTCCATGTTGGCCTGGACCTTGAAGACGAAGGCGGTCATCCGGTCCTCGTCCGGCTTCACCGCACGCTTGTCCGCCTCCAGCCCCTGCGGGCCGGGGGCGAGATTGGCGAGGCCGTCCAGCAGATCGCGCACGCCGAAATTGCGCAGCGCCGAGCCGAAGAACACCGGCGTCAGATGGCCCTCCCGGAAGGAGGCGAGCTCGAACGGCTTCAGCGCCCCGCGCGCCAGCTCCAGCTCCTCCTGCGTCTCCTCGGCGCGCGAGGGCGGCACCAGCCCGGCCAGCGCGTCCTCGCCGGTTCCCGCCACGTCGCCGCCGCCGTCCACCAGCCGGATGCGGCCGGTGGCGAGCTCGTAGGTGCCGGCGAAATCGCGGCCGCGGCCGATCGGCCAGGTCAGCGGCGTGGCGTCGAGCGCGAGCGTCTTCTCGATCTCGTCGAGGATCTCGAACGGGTCGCGGCTCTCCCGGTCCATCTTGTTGATGAAAGTCACGATCGGGATATCGCGCAGGCGGCAGACCTCGAACAGCTTGCGGGTGCGCGCCTCGATGCCCTTGGCGGCGTCGATCACCATCACCGCCGAATCCACCGCGGTGAGCGTGCGGTAGGTGTCTTCCGAGAAGTCCTCGTGGCCCGGCGTGTCCAGCAGGTTGAACACGCAGTCGCGGTACTCGAACGTCATCACCGAGGTGACGACCGAGATGCCGCGCTCCCGCTCGATGCCCATCCAGTCGGACTTGGTGCGGCGGCGCTCGCCCTTGGCCTTCACCTGCCCTGCGAGCTGGATCGCGCCGCCGAACATCAGCAGCTTCTCGGTCAGCGTGGTCTTGCCCGCGTCCGGATGGCTGATGATGGCGAAGGTGCGCCGCCGCGCGACCTCGCGGGCGAGCGGGGTCGAAGGGGCGGACAATGCGGCGTCGGTCATGGAGGAGATCGTCAAGCGCTCGGCGGCTGGTGTCGGAACGCGGCGACGCAGGCCCGGCCCGTCGGCGTCTCGCCGTCGCGGGCCCGGGCCGAAACGCCCGAACCGCCGCGGATGCCTCGCATGAGAGGCCGCCGGACGCAAGCCGCGTCCCGCCGCGCTAGGGCGATCGGCGCGCTTTGAAAGCTGTCCCGGAACGAAACATTTGGTCAGACGTTTTACCCCCGCAAAAGGTGTTTTTCGGGGTCTTGATAATGTTGTCCTATCTTGACGGTGATGACGGCGACGTCGTCACCGTATACTCCCGGCTTGTCGCCATCGGCGGTCTGTGCGTCGGCCAGAACGGCCAATGGCACTGGGCGTTGTTCGCCCTGCGCCGCATGGATTTCGACGACGGCGCCCACGCCGATCCCCTGGGCGGCATGGCGCCGTCTCGCGAGCACGCCCTCGCCGCCCTCAAGGAGCGGTGGGCGCTCTGGCTGGAGGACGCCGGCCTTGTCATCCCGACGCCAGCTCACAGCTAGCGCCGTCCGGCTCCCGACCCTCGCCGGCCGCAAGCGCGGACAATTCGCCGTCGTCCACCGTGTCGAGCCGGAACACCACCACCGTACGGGCGCTTCGGGCGTCCTGCATGGTGGCCTTGAGCGCCAGCGCCTCGGACGCCTTCTCCACCGTGTGACAGGACTGCGAGCCGCCCGGCTCCATAACGATGAAAGGCATTTGGCTCCCGCTCCGACCTCGCATGCGCGGGAGATGAATTAGGGCGATTTCTGGATTTGGCAGCGCCCGGCCACTATACTTTAGAATGAGCGGACCGGACGGCGCTTCTGTCCGATCCGCGCTGTCTTGCCCGTCAGGCTCAGGCCTTGCCGCTGGCGACCTTGTCGAGACGCGCGCGCATCTCGGCCATCTCCTTGCGGAGCTCGTCCAGCTCGCCGACGGTCTTGTCCTCGGACCGGGGCGCGGCAGGCTCGGCCGCGGTTGGCTCCGCCTGTCCGGGAAACGCCGTGAACATGCGGAAGGCGCGCTCCATGATCGTGGCGTTGACGCGCATCTGCTCCTCGACCGCGTTCTGGAACGACGCACCGCCGAAGGCGCCGAGCGTGGCGCGCATCTTGTCCTGGTCGCGCGTCAGCGCGCCCATGGACAGCTCCAGATATTTCGGCACGAAGCTCTGCACGCTGTCGCCGTAGAAGCGGATCAGCTGCCGCAGGAAGGTGATGGGAAGCAGATTCTGCCCCTTGTTCTCCTGCTCGAAGATGATCTGGGTCAGAACCTGATGCGTGATGTCGTCGCCGGTCTTGGCGTCCACCACGTGGAAGTCCTCGCCCTTCTTCACCATGGCGGCGAGGTCTTCGAGCGTCACGTAAGTGCTCGTGCCCGTGTTGTAGAGCCGCCGGTTGGCGTACTTCTTGATGGTGATCGGATCCGACGTACTCGACATGTTGGCGCCTTGCTTGAGCCTTTTTGCGCCGGCGTTTTTCCCGGCGTTCCCGGCCTGTCCTCCCGCGCCGCGGCGCATGCGTTCATGGCCGGGGCCATTCAAGGGTAAGGCGAAAATCTGACGTTCGCCAGATTTTTGTGCACTGCGGAGGCGTCTTAGACCTGTGTCGCATGATGTTCGCCTGCTCCGGCTAGGCCTTTGGGCGAGGTCGCGGGCAAATCGACATTGGTTGTCTTGACGCCGTCGAGCCCCCGTTCCGATAACTCGACCACCCCGCCGCGATCTTGCGGCGCAGCGACATGACCTGAAGCCCGGAGGACTGAGCATGGCCGAGACCGACGTCGTCATCGTGGGAGCCGCGCGCACCCCGGTCGGCTCCTTCAACGGCGCCTTCGCCACCGTTCCCGCCCACGAGCTTGGCAAGATCGCCATTCAGGCCGCACTGCAGCGCGCCGGCGTGGAGCCGGGACAGATCTCCGAGACCATCCTCGGCCAGGTGCTGACCGCGGGTCAGGGCCAGAACCCGGCGCGGCAGGCCTCCATCGCCGCCGGCATCCCGATCGCGGCCTCCGCCTGGGGCATCAACCAGGTCTGCGGGTCGGGCCTGCGCGCCGTGGCGCTCGCCGCCCAGGCGATCCGCAACGGCGACAGCGAATTCGTCGTCGCCGGCGGACAGGAGAGCATGAGCCTCTCCAACCACGCCGCGCATCTGCGCGCCGGCGCCAAGATGGGCGACCTGAAGTTCATCGACACCATGATCAAGGATGGCCTGTGGGACGCCTTCAACGGCTACCACATGGGCACGACCGCGGAGAACGTGGCCACCCAGTGGCAGATCACCCGCGAGCAGCAGGACGAGTTCGCCGTCGCCTCCCAGAACAAGGCGGAAGCCGCCCAGAAGGCCGGCCGGTTCAACGATGAGATCGCCCCGGTCACCGTGTCCTCCCGCAAGGGCGACGTGGTGGTGGATCAGGACGAGTACATCCGCCACGGCGCGACCCTCGACGCCATGACCAAGCTGCGCCCGGCCTTCTCCAAGGACGGCACCGTCACCGCCGGCAACGCCTCCGGCATCAACGACGGCGCGGCCGCCCTCGTCGTCACCTCCGCCGCCAAGGCCGCGGCGCAGGGGCTGAAGCCGCTCGCCCGCGTCGCGAGCTGGGCGCAGGCCGGCGTCGATCCGTCCGTGATGGGCTCCGGCCCGATCCCGGCCTCGCGCCTCGCGCTGGAGAAGGCCGGCTGGTCCATCGACGACCTCGACCTGATCGAGGCCAACGAGGCCTTCGCCGCTCAGGCCTGCGCGGTGAACAAGGACCTCGGCTGGGACCTCAACAAGGTGAACGTGAACGGCGGCGCCATCGCCATCGGCCACCCGATCGGCGCGTCCGGCGCGCGCGTGCTCGTCACGCTGCTGCACGAGATGATCAAGCGCGACGCCAAGAAGGGCCTCGCCACGCTCTGCATCGGCGGCGGCATGGGCATCGCGCTCACCCTCGCGCGCGACTGACGCCTCACGATCTTCGGCCGGCCGCCGATCGCGGCCGGCGCCTTTTCGAATGCTCCGACGGGCGGCGGCGACGGCGCCCGAACGCTCACATATAACGTTTTGGGAGGACAACATGGCCCGCACTGCGCTCGTCACCGGCGGCACCCGCGGCATCGGCGAGGCGATCTCGATCGCGCTGAAGAACGCCGGCTACAACGTGGCCGCCACCTACGCCGGCAACGACGAGAAGGCGAACGCCTTCAAGGCCCAGCACGGCATCGCCGTGTTCAAGTGGGACGTGGCGGACCCGGAGGCCTCGGCCGCCGGCGTCGCCAAGGTGGAGGCCGAGGTCGGCCCGATCGACGTTCTGGTGAACAACGCCGGCATCACCCGCGACGGCATGTTCCACAAGATGAGCTTCGAGCAGTGGCGCGAGGTGCTCAGCACCAACCTCGACTCGATGTTCACCGTCACCCGTCCGGTGATCGACGGCATGCGCGAGCGCGGCTTCGGCCGCATCATCAACATCTCGTCCATCAACGGCCAGAAGGGCCAGATGGGCCAGGCGAACTACTCCGCCGCCAAGGCCGGCGTGATCGGCTTCACCAAGGCGCTCGCGCAGGAGAACGCCCGCAAGGGGATCACCGTCAACGTGATCGCGCCGGGCTACATCGCCACCGACATGGTGATGGCGGTGCCGGAGAAGGTGCGCGAGGGCATCATCGCCACCATCCCGGTCGGCCGTCTGGGCGAGGCCGAGGAGATCGCCGAGGCGGTGGTCTATCTGGCGGGCGACAAGGCCGGCTTCATCACCGGCTCCACGCTGACCGTGAACGGCGGCCAGTACATCGCCGGCTGACCAAGGCCCGCGGCCTCCACTGCGACGGCCTGAAACGACAAAAGCCGCGGCGTCCGGATACGGACGCCGCGGCTTTTGCTTTTGGGGCGGAACGCCCGGTCGGCAGACGCCTTACTTGACGATCAGGACCACGACGCCGCGGCCGGCCTTGGAGTCCAGCTCGGCGGCGGTCAGCTTGCCGTCCTTGTTCTTGTCCGCGGCGGCGAAGCGCTTGCGGGCGATCGACAGCCACTCGTCGACCTCGAGGGTCTTGTCGCCGTCCTTGTTGGCCTTCTTCCAGTCGGCGGCGGTCAGGCGGCCCTTGGTCTCGTCCGGCTCAAGGGTGGAATCACCGTCCGGGTTGATCTCGTTGTAGAGCTTGGCGGAGAGGTGGATCACCTCGGCGAGCTCCAGCGTGTCGTCGCCGTCCTTGTTGTAGGTCTTCAGCACCTCGGCGCCCGAGGGAATGGTCTGCGCCATGGCGGGCGCGACGGCGAAGAGCATGGCGGCGCCGGCGAGCAGGCTCAGGGTCTTCATGGGTCAGGCTCCAAAAAAATAATAAGAAATTCCGCGCCTTGGCCGACGGCCTTGGTTGCTCGTTATGTAGGGCAATCTAAAAAATAAGAAAAGAATAAAGACGAACGCCCCGTCATCTTGTCGCGGCGCCGTGAACGCCGTCCCGGCGCGGAGAGAACGCCCGAGATCGGGGCCCGCGCCCCGGCGTCATGGCCCTTTCCCTCGTCAAAACGACGGGAGCGGCGGACGGCTCGCTCCCGAGCCCCGCCGCCCCTCGGGCGCGCGACGGCGAGGCCGGCTTGGTTCGTCGTCAGCCCGGCTGGTCGGCTTTCGCCAACCGGCTCGCCTGCTCCACCCAGCGCTCCCGGCTGATGCGGCCGGCCGGGGTCACCCGGGCGTCGAGCGCCGCGCGCTCCTCCGCGGTCAGGCGGGCGAGCTGCCAGAAGTGGAAGATGCCGGCCTCGTTCAGGAACTGCTGCAGCTTCGGACCGACGCCGTCGATCCGGGTCAGGTCGTCCGACAGCGGCCCGTGTTCGGCCGCCTCAGGCTCCGGCGCCTTGGACGCCGCGGCGGGCTTGGCGGCGGAGGACTTGGACTCGGAGGACTTGGCGGCGGCAGGCTTGGAATCCGCCGCCGGCGTCTCGGGGAACAGGTCCGGCGCGGCGGCGGCGACCGGAGCCGCCGGCTCGGCCGGCTGCGGCGCGGGCTTGGCGGCCGGCTTCTCGCGCGCGAGGCCAGGCTCGTTCGACAGGATGAAGTCGTGGATGCGCGGCGCGATCTCGGCCCGGAAGCGGGAGCCGTTGAACACGCCGTAATGACCCACCTTCTCCTGCAGGTAATGGGCGCGCTTGTCGTCGGACAGGCTTGAGCACAGCGTGTGCGCCGCCTGCGTCTGGCCGACGCCGGAGATGTCGTCGCGCTCGCCCTCCACCGTCATCAGCGCGCAGCGGGTGATCTTCGAACAGTCCACCGGCTTGCCGCGATGGGTCATCTCGCCCTTCGGCAGCGCGTGGCGGATGAACACGGTGTCCACCGTCTGCAGGTAGAACTCGGCCGTCAGGTCCATGACGGCGAGATACTCGTCATAGAACTCGCGGTGCTTCTCGGCGGAGTCGCCGTCGCCCTCCACCAGATGGTTGAAGAAGTCGTTGTGAGCGCTGAGGTGCCGGTCGAGGTTCATGGACACGAAGCCGGTGAGCTGCAGGAAGCCCGGATAGACCTGCCGCATCACGCCCGGATGCGGCCAGGGCACCATGGTGATGACGTTGGAGCGGAACCAGTCGATGCCGCGGTCGATCGCGACCTGGTTCACCGCGGTCGGGTTCTCGCGGGTGTCGATCGGCCCGCCCATCAGCGTCATGGAGCGGGGCGTGTAGGGATCGCCCTCCGCCTCCATGCGGGCGATCGCCGCCAGCACCGGCACCGCCGGCTGGCACACCGCCATCACGTGGCAGTCGCCCTTCAGGAAGTGGAAGATGGAGATCAGGTAGTCGATGTAGTCGTCGAGGTCGAAGGCGCCCTCGCTCAGCGGCACCACCCGCGCGTCGGTCCAGTCGGTGATGTAGACCTCATGGTCGGGCAGCATCGCGTCGACCGTTCCGCGCAGCAGCGTGGCGTAATGGCCGGACATGGGAGCCACGATCAGCAGGTTCGGCTGCTTGCGCGCGCCGCGCGGCAGCGCCCGGTCGAAATGGACCAGATTGCAGAACGGCCGGCTCCACACCGCGCGCTCCGTCACCACCACGCGCTGGCCGCGCACCAGCGTGGTGGGCAGGCCGAACTCGGGCTTGCCGTAGCGGCGGGTGGCGCGCTCGAACACCTCGCACAGGGCGCTGACCTTGCGGCCCCACGGCGTCTGGGACAGCGGATTGCCGGGGCTCTTGAAGTAGCTGCGCCCCGCCTCCGCCATCGCCCGCGCGGGCCCGAGCGAGCTCTGCACCGCCTCGTACATCCAGTAGAGCGGCATGGTCGCGGTCGATACGCCCCACTCCACCGAGGCCGGCGCTCCGCCGAACTGACCGATGCCGCTTTCCGTGGTTCCACGCACCATGGGACTGATCCTTCGCGATGCTGCGGCGCAATAGCCTGAAATCGGACGATTCCGCCGATCCGCCCCCACGTCAATGGTCCCATCGTTGCGGGGGGCAGCGCGCGGCCTCAGACCTCTGTATAGACCTTAAGCGTTCCCGCCCCGCAGAAGGACCTCCCGTGGCAGCCACCGTCACCCCCCAGGACCAGCGCCTTCTCGTCCGACACGGCCTCCGGCTCGACACGCTGGTGCGGCTGCGGTGGCTGGCGGTGGCGGGCCAGAGCGCGGCGGTGGTGGTCGTGCACGCCTGGCTCGCCTTTCCGCTGCCGCTCGGCGCCTGTTTCGCCGCCATCGCCCTGTCGGCCGCGCTCAACGTGGCGCTCCGGCTGCGCTACCCGGTCACCCACCGGCTGACGTCGAACGAGGCCGCGGCCCTGCTCGGCTACGACGTGCTGCAGCTCGCGGCGCTTCTGTTCTTCACGGGCGGGCTCGAGAACCCGTTCGCGGTGCTGTTCCTCGCGCCGGTGATGATCTCGGCCACCGCCCTGCCCCCGGCCACCACCGCCTCCCTCGGCGTCCTGGTGATGGGCGCCGCGACCGTGATCTCCATCTGGCGCTGGCCGCTGCCCTGGCGCGCGCCGGAGCCGCTGGCGATCCCGGAGCTCTATGTGGCGGGCATCTGGACCGCGCTGCTGCTCGCGCTCTGCTTCATCGGCGTCTACGCGTGGAGGGTGGCGGAGGAAGGCCGGGAGCTCAGCCAGGCGTTGACGGCCACCGAGCTGGTGCTCGCGCGCGAGCAGCATCTGTCGGCGCTCGACGGCTTAGCGGCCGCCGCCGCCCACGAGCTCGGCACCCCCCTCGCCACCATCGCGCTGGTGGCGAAGGAGCTGGAGCGGGCTCTCACCCCCGGCCCCCACGCCGAGGATCTGGCGCTGCTGCGCGGCCAGGTGGCCCGCTGCCGGGACATCTTGAAGAAGCTGACCTCGCTCGACGAGCACGACGCCCCCTTCGACCTTTTGACCATGAATCTCCTGCTGGAGGAGATCGTGGCCCCGCACCGCGATTTCGGCGTGGCGCTGGAGGTGGCCTTCGAGGGCGCGCCGGACCAGGCGCCGTCCTGGCGGCGCAATCCGAGCGTGCTCTATGGCCTCGGCAACATCGTGGAGAACGCGGTCGACTTCGCCGAATCCCGGGTGCGCCTCGCCGTGCGCTGGGACG
The DNA here is from genome assembly GCF_042679725.1 of Methylopila musalis. Classification (NCBI taxonomy): domain Bacteria; kingdom Pseudomonadati; phylum Pseudomonadota; class Alphaproteobacteria; order Hyphomicrobiales; family Methylopilaceae; genus Methylopila; species Methylopila musalis. The sequence continues at coordinate 2,285 of NZ_JBHTMX010000081.1, read as the reverse complement.
AACGGGAGGTGGCGATCGAGGTGGCCGACGACGGGCCGGGATTCGCGGCCGACGTGCTGGCCCGGCTCGGCGAGCCTTACGTCTCGACCCGCTCCTCCGACCACGGCCACGACGCCGAGGCCGGCGGGCTCGGGCTCGGCTTCTTCATCGCCAAGACCCTGCTGGAGCGCTCGGGCGCGCGGCTCGACCTCGGCAACGCCGCCGCGCCCGAGAACGGGGCGGTGGTGCGCGTGACCTGGCCGCGGGCGCGCTTCGCCAGCGGGCTCGATCCGGCCGGCGCCGACGCGCGCCGTTGACGCGGGAGGCGAGTGTTGCTAGGAGACCGGCACTCGCGGCGGGCGGCAAGCTCGCCGCTCGTCGTTTGTTCGAGACGCCGCGCCGGTCGCACAAGGCCCGCCGCGTCCGTGACCTGAAGGATCAAGACGCCCATGGCCAACACGCCGTCGGCCAAGAAGGCCGTTCGCAAGATCGCCCGCCGCACCGCCGTCAACGGCGCCCGCCGCAGCCGCATGCGCACCTTCCTGCGCAAGGTCGAGGAGGCGATCGCCTCCGGCGAGGCCGGCGCCGCCCAGACGGCGCTGCGCGCCGCCGAGCCGGAGATCATGCGCGCGGCCCAGAAGGGCGTGCTGCACAAGAACACCGCCTCCCGCAAGGTTTCGCGCCTCGCGGCCCGGGTGCGCGCCCTGACGGCGTGATCGCCTGATTTCATCGTCTGCTGAAAAGCCCGGCCTCGCGCCGGGCTTTTTGCGTTTCAGCCGTCCGCGGCGCGCGCGCGCCGCATGGCGGCATGCCAGAATCCGGCTTGACTCGGGGAATCCCGCATCACGTCCCGCGCCGGTTTCGCGCCTCCGCCGCCGATCAAAAATACGCCTTCATTTTCATGCACTTGGCGACAAGACGTCGAATGGATGACGGAATCTCGACCGCGGAGGGAGGGATTCCGAAGCGCCCGATAAAGATTCTGGAGAGGCCGCGAGAGCTGCTTCGCGGCGCGCCGTCAATGCGATTTTGCTGGCTATGCAGAGGTTTGAGCGTCGGGCCCGAAAGGCCCGCCCGCCGGGTCCCGCCGACCGCGACCGATTCGCTCATCGGCGGCCATTGCGCCCCCCGGACCCCCTGTGTATCTTCCAATCCATGGAGACGCCTTAACTACTTCTTCACTTCGAGAAAGCAGTAAGCGCAGTTCTCACAAGAGAAAACAAAGATAGCGCCCCAGAACTACACGCAATCCTTGTCTTCTCACCCACACAACTTGTCCGAGTAGCCTCGACGGCGATGAAGATCGGCACCGATCTTCCGCGCTCGACGACGCTTCCGCAATCCACTCGTACGACGGAGCGTCGGACGTCAGTCCGGCGATGGCCCTTCATGTCTCAAGCGCGCGGTCCTTACGCTGGCGACGTGTCTCCCCAGGACGCCTGGGCGACGATCAGCGCGGAGCCGGCCGCGGCGTTGGTGGACGTGCGCACCAGCGCCGAATGGTCCTTCGTCGGCGTGCCGGACCTGTCCTCGCTCGGCAAGCGCGCGGTGCTGCAGGAGTGGCAGACCTTCCCGTCCATGCAGATCGACCCGGACTTCGCGGAGAAGACCGCCGCCGCCCTGAAGGCCGCGGGCCTGGACGAGACCTCGCCGGTGTTCTTCCTGTGCCGCAGCGGCGCCCGCAGCCAGGGCGCGGCGGCGGCCCTCACCGCGCTCGGCTGGAGCCGCGCCTACAACGTCGTCAACGGCTTCGAGGGCCCGCTCGACGGCGAGCGCCAGCGCGGCCATGTGGGCGGCTGGAAGGCCGACGGCCTGCCCTGGCTCCAGAGCTGACGCGGCGCTCCGCGCCTCGGCCCTTTGTCTTTCGCCCTTCCGATCGATCGTCGACCCTTTTAGTCCCCCGGAGAGGTCCGATGCTCCCTGCTTCGTCCGAACGTTTCACGCCCTCGTCGGCCGCCGACCACGGCGCCGACCATGAGGCCGCCTGGCGTCGGGCGACCGAGCGGCTGCGCGCGGAGTATGGCGAGGACGTTTATACGAGCTGGTTCGGCCGCATCGCGCTGGACCGGGTCGAGGACGGCGTGGCCCATCTGTCGGTGCCGACCCGCTTCCTGAAGAGCTGGATCCAGTCGCATTACGTCGACCGCATCACCGCCGTTCTGGCCGAAGAGGCGGCGGAGATCGCCCGCATCGCGCTCGGCGTGCGGGTCGCGGCCCCGAAGCTCGCCGCGAGCGCCGGCGACGTGGTGGTGGCGCCCGCCCCCCGTTTCGAGCCCGAGGAGCGCGCCCAGACGTCCGCCGCCGCC
>NZ_JBHTMX010000080.1:0-12605 GCF_042679725.1 Methylopila musalis | reverse complement strand
AAAGCTTGACCGCAAACACGGAAGATACCCGCGCGAAGGCGCGGGCATGACGAAGGAGGGTGGCGCGCCCACCCCGCCGTCATGCCCAGCGCAGGCGGCCGTCGACGACTCGCCGCCGCCCACCCCATCGTCATGCCCGAGCTTGTCTCGGGCATCCACGACTTGGGCTCGCGACCCCTCGCCGAAGAGGGAAGTCGTGGATGCCCGCGCGAAGGCGCGGGCATGACGTGGAGAGGTGGCGCGCGCAGGTGACGTCCGAGGATAGGAGCGACCGAGCGCGCTCGCGCGGCGCGTGAGCGGTCCGTCGCAAACAGGATTTCCGTAAGGTTAATTTCGCCCGCTGGTCACGCGCCGCCTTGCAGGACGCCTTCGGCGAGCAGGGCGAGCACCGCGCGGGAGTCGGCGCCGTCGGGAGGCGACTGGCCGTCGAGGGTGAGGATGGCGAGGCCGTGGACCAGCGCCCAGCAGGCGGTGACGGCGGCCGGGTTCGGCGTCAGCCGCGCCACGCGACCCGCCAGCACGCCGTAGGCGGCCATCTTGGCCGCGCCTGGCGGCCCGCCGTCGCCGCCGCCGGAAAACATCAGCCGGAACAGCGCCGGATGCGCCTGCGCGAAGGCGAGGTAGGCGAGCCCCTGCGCGGTCAGGGCCTCGCGTTCGTCCGGCGCGCGGTCGGCCGTGGCCAGAGCCTCCGCCAGCATCGCGAAGCCCCGGTCGGACACCGCCCGCAGCAGCGCGGTCTTGTCGGGGAAGTGGCGGTAAGGAGCCATTGCCGACACCCCCGCCGCCTTGGCGAGGCCGCGCAGGCTGATCTCGCCCGCGCCGGCGTCCAGCGCCGCGATCGCCTCGCGCACCAGCCGCGCGCCGAGACCGTCCTGACCGTCGTCCATGTTTACAGTGTAAACCTCGGCTGTCATGTTTACGGTGTAAACGTCAGGAGGCCGCCATGCAACGTTCCCCGTCGCGCGAGGCGCCGGACCTCTCCGCCTTTCCCGACCTCGTGGTGGTGCTGCTCGGCTTCCGGCTGCGCGGGCTGCGGGGCGTTCCGGCTGTGTGGTCCATCGGGCGCGGCCTGCGCGCCATCGAGCGCGACCCGCCGGACGGGCTGCTGGCGAGCGGGATGTTCCTGTTCGGCTGGAACCACATCGGCATCCGCCACTACTGGCGCGACCTCGACAGCCTCGAGCGCTTCACCCGCGCGAGCCCCCACGACGGCTGGTGGCGGGATTTCCTGCGCGACCGGCGCGGGTGCGGTTTCTGGCACGAGGCCTATCGCGCCCGCGGCGGCATGGAGGGCGTTTACATCGACATGCCCGAACGGAGCGGCTTCGCCGCCTTCGCGCCGCTGCGTCCGGCGGAGGGGCCGTTCATGACGACGCGCCAGCGGCTCGCCGCGCCGGGCGCCGGCCCCGGCTGATCGGGAGCCGGCCTGGCCGTGATCTAAAACCGCGCGACGCGCGGTTCAGGCCGGACCGCCCTTCTGGCCCTGCAGCTCGTGCGCGATCCGGCGCAGGAGCCCGCGGGACAGGAAGCGGGTGGCGAAGGCTGACAGCTTCGGCAGCGCGCCGGGGATGACGATGGCCTTGCGGGCCTGAAACCCGTCGAACCCCGCCTTCGCCACATCCGCCGCGGAGACCACGCCGGTCTTGAACAGCTTCACGTTGGAGGCGCCGGCCACCTGTCCGAACTCGGTGGGGGAGGGGCCGGGGCAGAGCGCCGTGACGGTGACGCCGCTGCGGCGCGTCTCCTCGTAAAGCGCTTCTGAAAACGACAGCAAATAGGCCTTGCTGGCGTAATAAACCGCCATCTCCGGCCCGGCCTGGAAGGCCGCCAGCGAGGCCACGTTCAGCACGCCCCCGCGTCCCCGCGCCAGCATGCCCGGCAGGTAGAGCCCGGCGAGCGCCGTCGGCGCGTGCACGTTCACCGCCAGCATCTCAAGCTGCCGGTCGTAGGGCAGGCGCACGAACGGCCCGAGCAGCCCGAAGCCTGCGTTGTTCACCAGAACGTCGATCACATGGCCCCGCCGCCCGACCTCGATCGCAAGCTCCTTGACCCCGTCGGGCCGGGCGAGATCGGCCGTGACCGCGCTCGCCGCGATGCCGTGACGGGCCGAGAGCTCCTCCGCCAGCGCCGTCAGCCGGTCTTGCCTGCGGGCGGCCAGCACCAGATCGTCGCCGTTGGCGGCGAACAGGCGCGCGAGTTCGAGGCCGATGCCGGACGAGGCGCCGGTGATCAGAACGGTGCGGCGGGAGGCGGTCATGAGCGGCGTTTCTCCGGGGACGGAACGCGGCGCGCGCAGGTTTGGGCGAGATGACGCCTTTCCTGCATCGCCGTGACTGTGTATTGCACGCCTTCAGCCACAATGCCTGCTCCCAGAGAGCCGCGCGCGCCCTCGCGCGGGGACACCCGTCCCGAGGGCCGACCGCACGGACCCGGAAAGCCGATCCATGCCCAAACGCACCGACATCGCCACCATCCTGATCATCGGCGCCGGGCCGATCGTCATCGGACAGGCGTGCGAGTTCGATTATTCCGGCACCCAGGCCTGCAAGGCGTTGCGGGAGGAGGGGTACCGGATCGTCCTGGTGAACTCGAACCCCGCGACCATCATGACCGACCCGGACATGGCGGACGCCACCTACATCGAGCCGATCACCCCGGAGATCGTCGAGAAGATCATCGCCAAGGAACGCCATGTGGTTCCGGGCGGCTTCGCGCTGCTGCCCACCATGGGCGGCCAGACCGCGCTCAACTGCGCCCTGTCGCTGAAAAAGATGGGCGCGCTGGAGAAGCACGACGTCGAGATGATCGGCGCCACCGCCGAGGCCATCGACAAGGCCGAGGACCGGGAGCTGTTCCGGGAGGCCATGACCAAGATCGGGCTGGAGACCCCGCGCTCCATGCTGGCGCACAACCTCTCCGAGGCGCTGGTGGCGCTGGACGAGATCGGGCTTCCGGCCATCATCCGCCCGAGCTTCACCATGGGCGGCACCGGCGGCGGCATCGCTTACAACCGCGAGGAGTTCCTCGAGATCGTGGAGCGCGGCGTCGACGCCTCGCCCACCGACGAGGTGCTGATCGAGGAGAGCGTGCTCGGCTGGAAGGAGTACGAGATGGAGGTCGTCCGCGACAAGGCGGACAACTGCATCATCGTCTGCTCGATCGAGAACATCGATCCGATGGGCATCCACACCGGCGATTCGATCACGGTGGCCCCCGCGCTGACGCTGACCGACAAGGAATACCAGCGCATGCGCGACGCCTCGCTCGCGACGCTCAGGGAGATCGGCGTCGAGACCGGCGGCTCCAACGTGCAGTTCGCGATCGACCCGGCGACCGGCCGCATGATCGTGATCGAGATGAACCCGCGCGTGTCGCGCTCCTCGGCGCTCGCCTCCAAGGCCACGGGCTTCCCCATCGCCAAGGTCGCGGCCAAGCTCGCCGTCGGCTACACGCTGGACGAGATCGACAACGACATCACCGGCGGCGCGACCCCGGCCTCGTTCGAGCCCACGATCGACTACGTGGTCACCAAGATCCCGCGCTTCGCCTTCGAGAAGTTCCCGGGCGCGGAGCCCACGCTCACCACCTCCATGAAGTCGGTGGGCGAGGCCATGGCCATCGGCCGCAGCTTCGCGGAAAGCCTGCAGAAGGCGCTCCGGTCGCTGGAGACCGGCCTGACCGGCCTCGACGAGATCGAGATCGACGGTCTTGGCCAGGGCGACGACCGCAACGCCATCCGCGCCGCGCTCGGCCGCCCGACGCCCGACCGCTTCGTGAAATGCGCGCAGGCGCTGCGCCTCGGCTTCACGATCGAGGAGATCCACGAAGCCTGCAAGATCGATCCGTGGTTCCTGGAGCAGCTCGCCGATCTGGTGGCGACCGAGGACAAGGTGCGCCGCTTCGGCCTGCCGACCACGGCCTCCGCCTTCCGCAAGCTCAAGGCGCAGGGCTTCTCCGACGCGAGGCTCGCGACGCTGTCCAGGCTCGAGGCGCATGAGGTGGCCGCGAAGCGCCATGCGCTCGGCGTGCGCCCGGTCTACAAGCGCATCGACACCTGCGCGGCCGAGTTCGCCTCGCCGACCGCCTACATGTACTCGACCTACGCGCCGCCCTTCGCCGGCGGCGAGCCCAAGGACGAGGCCGAGCCCTCGGACGCCAAGAAGATCATAATCCTCGGCGGCGGTCCGAACCGGATCGGCCAGGGCATCGAGTTCGACTACTGCTGCTGCCACGCCTGTTTCGCGCTGTCGGACGCCGGCTACGAGACCATCATGGTCAACTGCAACCCGGAGACGGTGTCGACCGACTACGACACCTCGGACCGGCTCTATTTCGAGCCGCTGACCGCCGAGGACGTGCTGGAGATCATCGAGACCGAGCGCTCGCGCGGCACGCTGCACGGCGTGATCGTGCAGTTCGGCGGCCAGACGCCGCTGAAGCTCGCGAACGCGCTCGAGGCCGCGGGCGTGCCGATCCTCGGCACCACGCCGGACGCGATCGACCTCGCGGAGGACCGCGACCGCTTCAAGCGCCTCCTGGACAAGCTGAAGCTGGTGCAGCCCAAGAACGGCATCGCCTATTCGGTGGAGCAGTCGCGCATCGTGGCGGAGGGGCTCGGCTTCCCGCTGGTGGTGCGCCCCTCCTACGTGCTGGGCGGCCGGGCCATGGCCATCCTGCACGACGAGAAGATGCTGTCCGACTACCTGCTCGGCACGCTGCCGGATCTGGTGCCGGAGGACGTCAAGCAGCGCTATCCCAACGACAAGACCGGGCAGATCAACACCGTCCTGTCCCGCAACCCGCTGCTGTTCGACCGCTACCTTTCGGACGCGATCGAGGTGGACGTGGACGCGCTCTGCGACCGCAAGGACGTCTTCATCTGCGGGATCATGGAGCACATTGAGGAGGCGGGCATCCATTCGGGCGATTCGGCCTGCTCGCTGCCGCCCCATTCGCTGTCGCCCGAGATCATCCAGCGGCTCGAGGACCAGACCCGCGCCATGGCGCTGGCGCTGGAGGTCGGCGGCCTGATGAACGTGCAGTACGCCATCAAGGACGGCGAGATCTACGTGCTGGAGGTCAATCCGCGCGCGTCCCGCACGGTGCCCTTCGTCGCCAAGGTGGTGGGCGAGCCCTTCGCCAAGATCGCGTCGCGAGTGATGGCGGGCGAGCCGCTGACCTCGTTCGGGCTGAAGTCCGAGCCGCTTGGCCACATCGCGGTGAAGGAGGCGGTGTTCCCCTTCGCGCGCTTCCCCGGCGTCGACACGGTGCTCGGGCCGGAGATGCGCTCCACCGGCGAGGTGATGGGCCTCGACGTGGATTACGGCGTCGCCTTCGCCAAGAGCCAGCTCGGCGGCGGCACCCGCGTGCCGCGTTCCGGCGTGGTGTTCGTCTCGGTTAAGGAGGCGGACAAGGACCGCATCCTCGCGCCGGTGCGGATGCTGAGCGATCTCGGCTTCAAGATCATCGCGACCTCGGGCACCCAGCGGCATCTGGCCGCCCACGGCATCGACGCGCAGAAGATCAACAAGGTGCTGGAGGGGCGTCCCCATGTGGTGGACGCCATCAAGAACGGCGGCGTCCAGCTGGTGTTCAACACCACGGACGGCGCGCAGGCGCTCAGCGACAGTCGCTCCCTGCGCCGCGCCGCCCTCTTGCACAAAGTGCCGTACTATACGACGCTTGCCGGCGCTGTAGCCGCGGCGCAGGGGATCAAAGCCTATCTGGGCGGCGATCTCGAAGTCCGCGCGCTGCAATCCTATTTCACCTGAGGCGGCCCTCCCGGCCGCCGCTCGTCAGCGTCCGGGACAAAGCCGCTTCAGCGGTCTCTCCCGGCCAACCGTCAGCCGCTCCCCGAGGCGAATCCGCCCCGGGGCCGCAAGCGGTTATGCAAGAGAGAATGAAATGGACAAGATCCCGATGACCGCCGCCGGCCTCGTCGCGCTGGAGGCGGAGCTCAAGCACCGCGCCTCCGGCGAGCGCCCGCGCATCATCGCCGCGATCGCCGAGGCCCGGTCGCATGGCGACCTGTCCGAGAACGCGGAATACCATGCGGCGAAAGAGCAGCAGAGCCTGAACGAGGGCCGCATCGCCGAGCTCGAGAGCACCATCGCGCGCGCCGAGATCATCGACGTGTCCAAGCTCAAGGGCGACACCATCACCTTCGGCGCCACCGTGACGCTGGTCGACGAGGACACCGACGAGGAGAAGGTCTACCAGATCGTCGGCGACGCCGAGGCGGACGTGAAGCAGGGCCGGGTGTCGATCAGCTCCCCCATCGCTCGCGCGCTCGTCGGCAAGAAGGTCGGCGACGCGGTCGAGGTCGTGACCCCCGGCGGCGGCAAGAGCTACGAAGTGCTCAAGGTGCGCTTCATCTGATCCGGAGGGCGGCGCGTTTACGCGCCGCCCTTTTTCGTCGCCCCTTTTTGTTGAAGGTTCTCCAAGGTTTCGCGTCATGACGGGCGTGTTCAAGCGACTGGTCATGGCGGTCTATCACGGCGTCGGAGAGCCCGCGCTCGCCCTCACGCGCCGCCGTCGCCGGCTGGCGGCGTTCGGACTGGGGCCGGACGACGCCCCCACCATCCCGGTGGACCTGCGGCCCGGCCTCGGGCCGGCGGGCTTCGCGAAGCCGATCGTGGCGCGCTACGTGGCGCCGCATGGCCTGTCGGCGCTGCGCCGACGCGTGCGGGTGACGCCGATGGCGATCGACCTGCTGCGCTATCCCGATTTCGCCGCCTTCGAGGCGGCGGTGAAGGCCCGATCCTCCCGCAGCCTGCCCAAGGTCCGCAAGGCCTCGCGCCTCGGCTATGCTGTGCATCGCTTTCCGCTCCGCCGTCACGTCTACGACGTCCACGCGGTCAAGACCTCGGCCAAGATGCGCGCCGCGGGCCCGGTGCTCGATTACTGGCTGCTGAAGCCGGAGCAGGTGGGGAGGCCCGCCACCCGTCCGATCCCGCTCAAGCAACCGCCGTCTTCGACCCACTGGACGCTGTGGTGGGGCGTGTTCCGGGCCGAGCCCGGCCACCGGCAGGGGCGCGTCGTCGTGAACGAACGGCTCGTCGCCTATCTGAAGCTCACCCGCGTCGGCGAGTTCGCGCATTACACCGACCTGATGGCCCATGCGGACCATCTCGAGGACGGCGTCATGATTCTCATGCACATGGAGATCATGCGCTGGCTGCTGGAGAGTGGCGATCCGCTGACGGACGGCCTGGGCGTCGTGGTCTACGGCGCGGCCGAACACGGCGGCGAAGGCCTGCTCACCTGGAAGAAGCGCGCGGGCTTCGCGCCGGCGCATCTGACGCGCGTGTCCGGCGACATGCTTCCGTCATCGGACGTTGCGAGGTAAGAGGCTCCTGCGCGGAAGCGGCGTCCGCGGCCTGCACACGGAAATGGCGCCACCTCAGATGACCCTTGATCTCGATCTGCCGGGACCCCCGGCCGCCAACCGCGTCGTCGTCGCCATGTCCGGCGGCGTGGACAGCTCGGTCGTGGCGGGCCTGCTGGCGCGGGCGGGCTACGACGTGGTCGGCGTCACGCTGCAGCTCTACGACCATGGCGCGGCGGTGGCCCGCAAGGGCGCCTGCTGCGCCGGGCGCGACATCCACGACGCGCGCCGGGTGGCGGAGACGCTTGGCATTCCCCATTACGTGCTCGACTACGAGGCGCGCTTCCGCAAGGCGGTGATCGAGCCCTTCGCCGCGAGCTATCTCGCCGGCGAGACGCCGGTGCCCTGCGTGTCCTGCAACCAGACCGTCAAGTTCGTGGACCTGCTGGAGACCGCGAAGGACCTCGGCGCCGCGGCGCTCGCCACCGGGCATTACGTGGCCTCCCGCGCGCTTCCCGGCGGCGGGCGGGGGCTGTTCCGGCCCACCGACGACGACCGCGACCAGAGCTACTTCCTTTACGGCGTCACGCCCGAGCAGCTCAGGCTGCTGCGTTTCCCGCTCGGCGACACGCCGAAGCCGCAGGTGCGGGAGCTCGCGCGCGAGCTCGGGCTCGGCGTCGCCGACAAGCCCGACAGCCAGGACATCTGCTTCGTGCCGAACGGCCGCTACGCCGACGTGATCGAGAAGCTGAAGCCCGGCGCGGCCGAGCCCGGCCCCATCGTGCATGTGGACGGCCGCGTGCTCGGAACCCACGACGGCGTGCTGCGCTTCACCGTCGGGCAGCGGCGCGGCCTCAACCTCTCGGTCGGCGAGCCGCTGTTCGTGGCGCGCATCGAGGCCGACAGCCGCACCGTGGTGGTCGGCCCGCGCGAGGCGCTGGAGATCCGCACGATCCGCATCCGCGACGTGAACTGGCTCGGCGACGGCGCGCTGGAGGACATCGGCCCGGAGGGTATGCCTTTGCGCGCCAAGGTGCGCTCCACGCGGCCCTCCGCCCCGGCGCGGCTTCGGTCGCTCGGGAACGGCGAGGCCGAGGTGGAGCTTCTGGACGGCGAGAGCGGCGTGGCGCCGGGACAGGCCTGCGCGCTCTATGACGACGAGACCGGCCGCCGGGTGCTGGGCGGCGGGATCATCTGCGCGCCCCGGCGCGTTGCGGCTGCGGCGAGACCCATGAGCGAGGCGGTGCGGTGAGCGTTCGGTACGATCTCGAAGGCCAGAAGAAGGCCTACGCCAAGTGGGCTCCGATCTACGACAAGGTCTATGTGCGGCTGCTGGCCGACGCCCAGAGGAAGGCGGCGGCGGCCGCGGCGGCGTCCGGCCCGGACATCCTCGAGGTCGGCGTCGGCACCGGTCTCGTGCTGCGCTACTACCCGAAGACCGCGCGCGTGGTCGGCGTCGATCTCTCCCGCCACATGCTCGCCAAGGCGCGGGAGAAAGTGGAGACGCAGAAGCTGACGCAGGTGCGCGGCCTCGCCGCCATGGACGCCTGCCATCTGGGCTTCCCCGACGCCAGCTTCGACGCCATCACCGTGCCCTTCGTCATCACGCTGGTGCCGGATCCGGAGCGGGCGCTCGACGAGATGCGCCGGGTGCTGAAGCCCGGCGGCGAGATCGTGGTCGCCTCCAAGATGGGCGCCGACCGCGGGCTGATGGCCAAGGTGGAGACGGCCGTCGCGCCGCTGGTGAAGCAGGTGGGCTGGTCCAGCGACTTCAAGGTCAGCCGCCTGCGCGCCTGGGCCGCGCACGCGGGCGACATGCACATTTCGGACGTCTCGCCGGTGTTCCCGGCCGGCTTCTTCAAGATCGTGCGCATCCGCCGCTCGACGTAAGAGCCGGTTTGGAGCTTTAAAAAACCGTCATGCCCGAGCGTGTCTCGGGCATCCACGACTTGGGACGCGCAAGCCGTCGTCGCGCAAAGTCGTGGATACCCGCGCGAAGGCGCGGGCATGACGGGGGTCAAATCGCGCACTTCGATAAAGCCCCAAACAGTCTCCCAGCCCGCACGGCCTAACCATGCTGGCGGGCCGCGCTTGATTTGCGGCTTGGCTGCGCTCAAATCTCCCGCGACGCGGGTGTTCTCAGGCGGTGGCGGCGATGAAAGTCTTCGGTTGGCTTCTTGGTGTCGGCGCCGTCATGGCGGCGACGGCGGCGTCCGCCGCGGATCCGGTGATCTACGCCGCGCGGGAGAAGGCGCCCGCGCCGGCCTCCGCCACGTTCCGGGGCTACACGGGACTGCTGCCGGCCTGCGATGACGGCCGGGTGCTGGGGCGCGTCGCCGGGCTGTTCGCCACCCGCGAGCGCGGCTACTGGGCGTCGGGTCTGGAGATCGCCGCGTTCGATCGTCCCCGGGAGATCGGCTACCGCAGCTGGGGGCCGGAGTTCATTCCCCGCCGGTTCTGCGCCGCTCGGACGGTGACGAACGACGGCCGCCGCCGGCAGGCCTTCTACGAGATCGGCGAGGGCTTCGGCTTCGCCGGGATCGGCTGGGACGTGAACTGGTGCGTCACCGGGCTGGACCGCAACCGGGCGCACGCCCCCGGCTGCAAGATGACCCGTCCGTGAAACGCCGCGCCGGCTATCTGGCGGCGGCCGCGCTCGCCGCCGCGGCGCTCTGGGGCGCCGTCGCGGGCTTCGACTCCAAACCCCTGCATGCGGAGAACGCGCCCGGCGCGTTCGACTTCTATGTGCTGTCGCTGTCGTGGTCGCCGACCTACTGCGCCGGCGAGGGCCGCTCCCGCGGCGGCATGCAATGCGCCGGGCCGAAGCCCTACGGCTTCGTCGTCCACGGCCTGTGGCCGCAGCACGAGCGCGGGTTTCCGTCCGAGTGCCGCCGGGGCGGCGATCCGACCCGGGCGGTGGTGGACGGCGTGCTCGACATCATGCCGAGCCCCGGCCTCGTGCGGCACCAGTGGCGCAAGCACGGGACCTGCTCGGGCCTCGGCCCGCAGGCGTTCTTCAACCTCACCCGCAAGGCCTATGAGCGCGTGCGCGTGCCGGAGGCCTTCGTCGCGCCCGAACGTCCGCTGACCCTGTCGCCGGCCGATGTGGAGCGCGCTTTCATCGCCGCCAATCCCGGCCTGACGCCGTCGATGATCGCGGTGGACTGCGACGGACGCCGGCTGCGCGAGGTGCGCGTCTGCATGGCGCGCGGCGATCTCGGCTTCCGTCCCTGCGCTGAGGTCGACCGCCGGTCGTGCCGAGCGAGCGAGGTCACGCTTCCGCCCATGAGAGGCCAGTGAGATGGACGACATCGATTCCGTGATGCGGCTGCACCGTCTGGGCGCCGTCGACGCGCCCGACGAGGAGAGCGCGCCGCCGCCCGAACTGGTGGTGGAGGGCGAGCCGACGTTCCGCACCCGCGTGACCTATCAGGCGCCTGACGGCCGCCTGTTCGCGGGCGTCTGGTCCGCCACGCCCGGCGCGTGGCGCGTGGCCTATGACGAATGGGAGTGGTGCCGCCTGAGCGCCGGCCGCTGCGTGCTGACGCCGGACGGCGGCGCGCCCCAGACTTACGGCCCCGGCGACGCCATCGTCATAGAGCCCGGCTTCAAGGGGGTGTGGACGGTGGTGGAGGCCTGCGAGAAGGACTTCGTCGTCCTGCTGCCGCCATCGGCGGACGCCCCAGAGGACGAGGCCGCGGACGACAAGGCAACGGACAACGACTGACGCTTAAGATGGCGGCGCGTGCAGGCGCCGCCGAACGCCCTCCGAGATTGAATGTAAGATTATTATCCTATATAGGATGGTGATCTTGCAATCGGAGGGCGTCTATGTCGGAATCACTTCGCTCAAAGGCTGCGCGCGGCGCGGCGTCCACCGGTGGTCTGAGCGCCGCCGCGCGCCGGCTGCTCGCGCGTCTCGCAGGCCCGGGCGACACGCCGCGCGTGCCCCCGGCTGCGGCGGCCGAACTCGAACAGCTCGGGCTGATCGCGCGCGAGGGCGCCGGCTGGCGCGTCACCGATCCGGGGCGTTCCCGTGTCGCCCGCGAGCAGGGCGGGACCGCCGGGTTTCTGGCCCAGCACCGCACGTTGGGCCTCCGGTCGGTGGAGGCGGAGGGCGTGTCGACGGACCTGCTCGTCGATCTCGACGAAAGCCCGCTCGCCTGGCTCGCCCGGCGCAAGGGCAAGGACGGCCGCCCGCTGCTCGGCGCCCACGAGGTGCTGGCGGGCGAGCGGCTGCGCGCCGACTTCATCCGCGGCCAGATGACCCCGCGCGTCACCTCCAACTGGAGCGGCGCCGCCGGCGGCCGTCGTGCAGGGCCCGGGGTCGGCGCGGACCTCTCGGACGCCGCGCTCGCCGCCCGGCTTCGGGTGTCGCGGGCGCTGGAGGCGGTAGGGCCGGAACTGTCCGGCGCGCTGCTCGACGTGTGCTGCTGCCTCAAGGGGCTCGAGGAGGTGGAGCGGGAGCGCGGCTGGCCGGCGCGGGGCGGCAAGCTGGTGCTCGGCCTCGCCCTCGCGAGCCTCGCGCGGCACTACGGCTATGCGGACGCGGCCGTCGGACCGGACAGCCGCGGCGCGCCGAGGGTCTGGACCGCGCCGGAGTAGCCGTCAGGCGGCCTGCGACGCCGCGGCCGCTTCGCGCTTGATGCGCTCCACCATGGAGCGCAGGCCGTTGGAGCGCTGGGGCGTGAGATGCTCGCGCAGGCCGATGCGCTCCATCAGCGCGCCGGCGTCGGTGGCGAGGATGGCGCTGGCCGGCCGGCCCGAATAGAGCGCGATCATCACCGCCACCAGCCCGCGCACCAGATGGGCGTCGCTGTCGCCGCGGAAGGTGAGCGCCGGGTCGGCGCCGTCGCCGACGGTCGTCTCCAGCCACACCTGGCTCGCGCAGCCCTGCACCTTGTTGGCGTCGGTGCGGGCGTCGTCCGGCAGCGGCTCGAGCTCGCGGCCGAGCTCGATCAGGTAGCGGATGCGCTCCTCCCAATCGTCGATGAACTCGAAGCCCTCGACCATGTCGTCGATTGTGGTCGCCATCACGCCCGCCGTCCTGCTCTGCGCCAAGACCCTGCGAGGTAGAGCGTTCCGCGATCCGCCGCAAAGAAAAAGAAACCGGCGGTCCCGCGTCGCGCCAAGGGACGAGGCGGGACCGCCGGGGAGGGGGTGGTGGCGCGGGCTTGGATCAGGCGGCGGGTTCGGCAGGGTTCCGCCAGGCGGGCTTGCGGTCGGCGGGGGTCAGCGTGTCGCGGCCGGCGGCGCGGGCCGCGGGGGCGCCCGTGCG
>NZ_JBHTMX010000079.1:0-12851 GCF_042679725.1 Methylopila musalis | reverse complement strand
GCCACCGGCGCCGTCGCCCTGCCGCGCCGCGTCGTCCCCGCCGTCGCCCCGAAGCGCGCGGCCTGATCGCCGCGCAAGCGCGCGCCATCGCATCGCCTGTCGCCCTCCGTCACGCCGGTCGTGACGGAGGGCGATGCGTTTTGGCGGGCTTCGCGTCAGGACGGGACGCCGGCCGAACCGCGCCGCGCCTTGCCTTTCCCCGGCGGCTTGGGCCAGATGCGGCCCGCGTGACCTTGGAGGGGAGACGTCCATGTCCGGTTTCGACATCGCCGCGATCGCGGTCGCCGCGCTGATCATTTTCGTGATCTTCGCCGGCGTGAAGACCGTGCCGCAGGGCTTCAACTACACCGTCGAACGCTTCCAGAAGTACACCCGCACGCTGGAGCCCGGCCTCACCATCATCATTCCCTTCATCGACCAGATCGGCCGCAAGGTGAACATGATGGAGCAGGTGCTCGACATTCCGAGCCAGGAGGTCATCAGCCGCGACAACGCCAGCGTCACGGTGGACGGCGTCGCCTTCTACCAGGTGGTGGACGCGCCGCAGGCCTCCTACGAGGTGACCAATCTCGAGCGCGCCATGATGGCGCTGACCATGACCAACATCCGCTCGGTGCTGGGCGCCATGGACCTCGACCACATCCTGTCCCAGCGCGACGAGATCAACACAAGGCTGCTGCACGTGGTGGACGCCGCCGCCGGCGCCTGGGGCGTGAAGGTCACGCGCATCGAGATCAAGGACATCACCCCGCCGGCCGACCTCGTGGCCGCCATGGGCCGGCAGATGAAGGCCGAGCGCGAGAAGCGCGCAGCCATTCTGGTGGCGGAGGGCGCGAAGCAGGCGCAGATTCTCGAGGCCGAGGGTCGCAAGGAGGCCGCCTTCCGCGACGCCGAGGCCCGCGAGCGCGCGGCCCAGGCGGAGGCGACCGCGACCTCGCTCGTCAGCGACGCGGTGGCGCGCGGCGACACCGCCGCCCTCAACTACTTCGTGGCCCAGAAATATGTGGAGGCGCTGAAGGCCATGGCCGTCGCGCCCAACCAGAAGACCTTCGTGCTGCCCTATGAGGCGACCGCGCTGCTCGGCTCCATCGGCGGCGTGGCCGAGCTCGCCCGCGAGGCCTTCGGGCCGCAGGCCGCGCCGGGCGCGGAGCCGTCCGCCCGCCGGTCGCGCGGCTCGGTGCCGCCCACCGGCGGGGCAGCCTGAACCATGCTCGCGGGGGTGATCGCCGCCCTCGGCGGCTGGGCCTGGGTCGTGTTCGGGCTGGCGCTGCTGGCGGCGGAGCTCGTCGTTCCTGGCACGGTGCTGCTGTGGCTCGGCTTCGCGGCGCTGGTGGTGGGCGGCCTCTCCCTGCTGGCCGCGCCCGGATGGCAGGCGGAGCTGATCGTGTTCGCCGTGCTGTCGCTCGCCGCAGCCGTTGGCTGGTGGCTCTACGGGCGCCCCGACAACGCCGCGGTGAGCGATCGGCCGATGCTGAACCGCCGCGCCCAGCGCCATGTGGGGAAGACGCTGACGCTGGACGAGCCGATCGCCCGCGGCGAGGGCCGGGTGCGGATCGACGATTCCGTCTGGCGGGTGCGCGGGCCGGACCTTCCCGCCGGCGCGCGGGTGACGGTGACCGGCGCCGACGGCGCGACGCTGACGGTGGAGCCCGCCGCGGACTGACGCGTCGCGCCTCTCGGAGCCGGTCCGATCAGCCTGTCACCACGTTCCGACGTTCGGGGCCGAGGCCCAGGGCTCCTGCGGCGGCCGGGCGCCGCCCTTCTGCAGCAGCTCGATCGAGATGTTGTCGGGCGAGCGCACGAAGGCCATGCGGCCGTCGCGTGGCGGCCGGTTGATGGTGACGCCCGCCGCCGCGAGCCGCGCGCACAGCCCGTAGATGTCGTCCACCTCATAGGCCAGATGGCCGAAGTTGCGGCCCTCGCCGTAGGTCTCCGGGTCCCAGTTGTGGGTCAGCTCCACCTGCGCCTCCGGCTGGCCGGGCGGGGCGAGGAAGATCAGCGTGAAGCGGCCGGCCTCGTTGTCGATGCGGCGAACCTCCTCCAGCCCGAGCTTGGCGCAATAGAAGTCGAGCGAGGCGGCGATGTCGGTCACGCGGACCATGGTGTGCAGATAGCGCATGGGGCGGGCTCTCCGGGGATCTGTGAGGCGTGTGCGCATTCTAGGCCGCCGTACGCCCGCGCACAGGAGCCGGGCCGCGGCCGTGCTTCGAAGACGGCCGGCTCCGGCTCTGGCGCCCCACGACGCCATTGACGCGGGCGCGGCGAGCCCTTACGTAAATTTCGCAAGCGAGACCAATAGTTTAGATGAATTCCAAACTGTAATGTTCCGGTAAGCACCGGGCGGACACTCCGGCGAGATCGACGGGTCCTTCATGATCGTCTGTTCCTGCAACGTGCTCAGCGACGCGCAGATCCGCGGAACGATCAGCGACGACTCCTCCATGCCCCGCACCCCCGGCCAGGTCTATCGCTGCCTCGGCTGCAGTCCCCAGTGCGGCCGCTGCGCCCGCACCATCAAGGCCATGCTGGACGACATTCGCGGCCTGTCGCGCCCGGCCGAGACCGCCTGCGGCGCCTGCCCTGCGGCCTGTCCCGCCGTCACCCACGGGTCGGGATCGGTGGTGGGCTTCACCGGCGATGTGGTGGAAGTTGCGACGCTGGAGCGCGTTCGCGCCTGATCGCGCGCCGATCCGCCGCATGTGAGCCGTTCGTTCGGCCTCTGATCCCCGTATCTTCCTGCTTGCGGCAAGCGTCGCGGTAGTTTAGAAGCTTTCTAACATTAGAAGGCTTCTCGGCTACGTGACGCCGTGCAGGAGGACGCCATGAAGGGCGACGCCAAGGTCATCGACTATCTCAACCGCGGCCTGCGGTCCGAGCTGACCGCGATCAACCAGTACTGGCTCCACTACCGCCTGCTGGACGACTGGGGCTACGCCGACCTCGCCAAGAAGTGGCGCGCCGAGTCGATCGAGGAGATGCACCACGCGGACAAGTTCGTCACGCGCATCATCTTCCTCGAAGGCTTCCCCAACATGCAGGTGCTGGACCCGCTGCGCATCGGCCAGTCGGTCAAGGAAGTGCTCGAGTGCGATCTCGCCGCCGAGTACGACGCCCGCGCCCTGTACCGCGAAGCCGCGCTCTACTGCCAGGAGATCGGCGACCTGCCGAGCAAGAACCTGTTCGAGGAGCTGATGACGGACGAGGAAGGCCACATCGACTTCCTCGAAACCCAGCTCGACCTCGTGGCCAAGCTCGGCGAGCAGCTCTACGCCCAGAAGCACATCGGCGAACTCGGCGACTGACGTCGCCGGCCGATCCGTCAGGTCCGCCGACGCCGCTTCCAAAGCCCCGCGCCTCGCGCGGGGCTTTTTCGTTTGCGCGGTGTCCGCCCCTTTGCGGAGCGACACAATGCCGGCGCTTCCCCTTCCTTGTCCCGGCCTTGAGCCGGGACCCAGAAACGCAGGTGCTTGGGGCTTTAAGCGCTCCCGGCCGTTACATTTCATTCTGGACGCTGTGAGGTTCTGGGTCCCGGCTCAAGGCCGGGACAAGAAGGTGTGGTGTTTGGCCGATCGCGGGAGCGGTAGCGCTCCCCCTTTCCTTGTCCCGGCCTTGAGCCGGGACCCAGAAACGCCGACGCTCTAGGTCCGAGCGCGCCGGTCGTAACGTTTTATTCTGCACGCTTTGAGGTTCTGGGTCCCGGCTCAAGGCCGGGACAAGAGAGGGGCAGCGTTCGTCGACTGCGCTCATTCGCCGGCTCGGCGGTTGACAGCGATCGTTCCGTGAGTGAATGTTTACTCACGAAACTGATCGCAAGGGATGTCCCGTGCTGCTCGATCTGCTCCGCTCCCGCCGCTTCGCGCCGCTGTTCTGGTGCCAGCTGTTCGCGGCCTTCAACGACAATTTCGTCAAGAACGCGCTCGCCATTCTCGTGCTGTTCCACATCGGCGGCGAGCACGGCCCCGCGCTGGTGACGCTCGCCGGCGCGCTGTTCATCCTGCCGTTCTTCCTGGTGTCCGCGCTCGGCGGCGAACTGGCGGACCGCTACGACAAGGCGCTGGTCGCCCGGCGCACCAAGCTCGCCGAGATCGGGGTCGCGGCGCTGGCGGGGCTCGGCTTCATCCTCGGCTCCACGACGCTGCTGTTCGCGGCGCTGACGCTGACCGGCGTGGTCTCGGCCCTGTTCGGGCCGGTGAAATACGGCATCTTGCCCGACCACCTGAAGCGGGAGGAGCTGGTCGGCGGCAACGCGCTGATCGAGACCGCCACCTTCATGGCGATCCTCGCCGGCACGGTGGGCGGCGGGCTGATGGTGGCTCATGCGAGCCCCTGGGCCATCGCCGCGCTGACGCTCGTGATCTCGGTCGCGGCCTACGCCTGCGCAAGGCTCATCCCGCCCACGGGCGAGCGGGCGCCCGACCTCGTGATCGAGCGCAACGTGCTGAAGAGCGCCTTCGCGCTGCTGAAAGACCTGAAGGCCCAGCCCCGCGCCTGGATCGCCTCGGTGGCGGTGAGCTGGTTCTGGCTGGTGGGCGCGGTGACGCTGTCGCTGATGCCGCCGCTGGTGAAGGACCAGATCGGCGGCGCCGAGAGCGTGGTCAGCCTGTTCCTCGTGCTGTTCACGATCGGCGTCGCGCTCGGCTCCATGGCGGCGGCGAAGCTGTCCCACGGGCGCATCCTGCTGGCGCTGACGCCGGTCGCGGGCGTGATCATCGGCCTCGCGGCGATCGATCTCGGCCTCGCCGCCTGGGGCGACGTCGCGGGGCCGAACCCGCTCGGCTGGTCGGAGGTGGCGGCTGCGCCCGGCCACTGGCGGGTGATGCTCGATCTGGTGCTGCTGGCGGCGGCGGGCGGCCTGTTCGTGGTGCCGGCCTTCGCCTTCCTGCAGGCGGAGGCGGGCGAGGCCCGGCGCGCCCGCGTGGTGGCGGCGAACAACGTGCTGAACTCCGCCTTCATGGTGGCGGGCTCGCTGGTGGTGGTCGGCCTGCAGGCCGCGGGCGTGGGCACGCCGGCGCTGTTCGTGCTGGTCGGCCTCGCCACCCTCGTCGCGGCCTGGCTGCTCGGCCGCACGCTGCCGGGCTCGCTGCTGCGCGACGCGGTGCACCTGCTGTTCCAGCTGCTCTTCCGGGTCGAGGTGAAGGGCATGGAGAACCTGACCAACGCTGGCCCGAAGGCGGTGATCGCCGTCAACCACACCAGCCTGCTGGACGCGCCGCTGGTGATGTCGCTGCTGGCGGACGATCCGGTGTTCGCGGTGGACAGCGGCATCGCCACCCGCTGGTGGGTGCGGCCGTTCCTGAAGATGGTGCGGGCCTATCCCATGGACCCGACCCGGCCGCTCGCCACCCGCGCGCTGATCAATCTGGTGAAGGAGGGCAACCGCCTCGTCATCTTCCCGGAAGGCCGCATCACGGTCACCGGCTCCATGATGAAGATCTATGACGGCTCGGCCCTGATCGCCGACAAGGCCGAGGCCCCGGTGATCCCGGTGCGGATCGAGGGGCTCGACCGGTCGCCGGCCTCCTACCTGTCGCGCCGGCAGATCGCCAAGCGGCTGTTCCCCAAGGTGCGGGTCACCATCCTGCCGCCCGAGACGCTCGAGGTGGACCCGACCCTGGTCGGCCGCCGGCGCCGCCGCGCGGCGGGGGCCGCGCTCACCGACCTGATGGCGGAGATGACCTTCGCCACCACGCCGATCGACCGCACGCTCGACCAGGCGGTGGTCGCCGCCGCCCGCGCCGAAGGCTTCGGCCGGATCGCGGTGGAGGACGCGCTGGGCGGCAAGCTCAGCTACCGCATGCTGCTGGCGGGCGCCTCGGCGCTGGGCTCGAAGATCGAGGGCTTCACCTCCAAGGGCGAGACGGTGGGCGTGCTGCTGCCCAACGCCGCCGGCGTCGCGGTCACGCTGCTCGCGCTGCACCGGACGGGCCGCGTGCCGGCCATGCTGAACTACACCGCCGGCCCCGCCAATCTGGTCTCGGCCTGCGCGGCGGCCGAGGTGAAGACCGTGCTCACCTCCCGCGCCTTCCTGGAGAAGGCGCGCCTCACCCGCGAGGAGGAGGCGCTGAAGGGCGCCGCGACGCTGGTCTATCTGGAGGACGTGCGCGCGCGGATCGGCCTTGCCGACCGGCTGCGCGGCCTGTGGCGGGCGGCGCAGGCCCGCGCCGGCGATCCGGACGCGCCGGCGGCGGTGCTGTTCACCTCCGGCTCGGAAGGCGCGCCCAAGGGCGTGGTCCTGACCCATCGCAACCTGCTCGCCAACGTGGCGCAGGTGGCGGCGCGGATCGACTTCGGCCCGGCCGACATCGTGTTCAACGTGCTGCCGGTGTTCCACGCCTTCGGGCTCACGGGCGGCCTGCTGCTGCCGCTGGTCTCGGGCGTGAAGACCTTCCTCTATCCCTCGCCGCTGCACTACCGGATCGTGCCGGAGATGGTCTACGCCACCAACGCCACGGTGCTGTTCGGCACCGACACCTTCCTCGCCGGCTACGCCCGCGCCGCCCACGCCTATGACTTCCGCTCGCTGCGCTTCGTGGTGGCGGGGGCGGAGGCCGTGAAGCCCGAGACCCGCAAGGTCTGGGCGGACAAGTTCGGCCTGCGCATTTTCGAGGGCTACGGCATCACCGAGGCGTCGCCGGTCGCGGCGGTCAACACGCCCATGTTCAACCGCCCCGGCACGGTCGGCCGGCTGCTGCCGGGCGTCGAGCACCGGCTGGAGAAGGTGGAGGGCGTCGAGGACGGCGGCCGGCTCCACATCCGCGGCCCCAACATCATGGCGGGCTACCTCAAGGTGGAGCGGCCCGGCGTGCTGGAGCGGCCCGAGGGCGGCTGGCACGACACCGGCGACATCGTGGCGATCGACGACGAGGGCTACGTCTCGATCAAAGGCCGCGCCAAGCGCTTCGCCAAGATCGCGGGCGAGATGGTGTCGCTCGCGGCCGTGGAGGGCGTGGCGGCAGGGCTTTGGCCGGACGCGGCGCACGCCGCCGCCACCGCCCCGGACCCGCGCAAGGGCGAGCGCGTGGCGCTGGTGATGACGCAGCCCGGCGCCGACCGCCGCGCGCTGCAGGAGGCTGTGAAGCGCGCCGGCCTGCCGGACCTCGCGGCCCCCGCCGAGATCCGCGTGGTCGACAAGCTGCCGCTGCTCGGCACGGGCAAGACCGACTACGTGGCGGTGAAGCGGCTCGTGACCGAACCCGCGGCCGGAGACGCGGCGTGAGCGCCGCCCCCCGCGCCGCCGACACCCGCGGCCGGATCGAGGCCGCGGCGCTGAAGCTGTTCGCGGAGAGGGGGGTGGAGGGCGCCTCCACCCGCGAGATCGCCAGGGCGGTCGGCGTCACTGAGGGCGCGCTCTACCGGCACTTCGCCTCCAAGGAGGAGCTGGCCCGCGCGCTGTTCCACGACCGCTACGCCCGCTTCGCCCGCGCGATCCGGGAGATCGGGGCGGAGCCGGAGCCCTTCGCCCGCAAGGTGGAGCGGCTGGTCGCCATGTTCTACGCCGCCTTCGACGACGACCCGGACGGCTTCGTCTATGTGCTGATCGGCCAGCACGACCACCTGCGCGCCGTGGCGCCCGATCCGGAAACCAACGCGGTGGCGGCGCTGGCGGCGCTGTTCGCCGACGCCATGGGGCGGGGCGAACTGCCGCCGGGCGACGTGGACCTTCAGACCGCGCTCGCGCTCGGGCTGGTGCTGCAGCCGGCGGTGTTCCGCATCTACGGCCGACTGCAGGCCGCGCCCTCCGCCCATGCGGGCGCGGTCGCCGCCGCAGTGCTGCGGGCGCTGGGCGGATAGGCTCGCGCGCGCGCCCGCGCTATAACCCCGGCCCCGGGCGCGCCGGGAACCGCCGGCCGCGTCCACGGAGGAAACGAACCATGATCCGCACCCTGAGCGCCATCGCCGGAGCCCTGACCCTCGCCATGACCCTGTCCGCATCCGCCGCCGAGACCAAGACCCTGCCTTCGGGCCTCGCCTATCAGGAAGAGGCCGTCGGCACGGGCGCCGAAGCCCTGCCGGGCAAGACCGTGCAGGTGCACTACACCGGCTGGCTCGACAAGAGCGGCGAGAAGGGCGCGAAGTTCGACTCGTCCCGCGATCGTGGCGACCCGTTCTCCTTCCGCCTCGGCGCGGGCCAGGTCATCCAGGGCTGGGACGAGGGCGTCGCCGGCATGAAGGTGGGCGGCAAGCGCACCCTGGTCATCCCGGCCGAGCTCGGCTACGGCGCGCGCGGCGCCGGCGGCGTCATCCCGCCGAACGCCAAGCTGATCTTCGACGTGGAGCTGCTCGGCGTCCGCTGACGCCCTGACGCGGACGACCCCGGCGCTCGGTCTCCCCGACCGCCGGGCCGTCCCACGAGCCCTCGTCGCCGGCGGCGCCAGCGGTCACGAGACGGGATCGCGCAGGCGGGCCATGCAGTGGGCGTCCACGAAGGCGCCGTCCCGGAACGACGCGCGGACGTGGGTTCCTTCGATCTTGAAGCCGAACTTGCGGTACAGCGCGATCGCGCCCGCGTTGTCGACGAACACGGTCATCTCGACGCGGGTGACGTTGAGCCAGTTGTCGGCGGTGTCGAGCATGGCCGCCATCAGGCGGGAGCCGACGCCTTGGCCCATGGCGTCGTCATGCACGCCGATCCAGAACTCCGCCGCATGGGCGCGCCGCCCGTAAAACGGCCGCAGCGCCGAGGCGCCCACGACCCGGCCCTCGCACTCCGCCGCGAAGTGCAGGTCGCGGGGCGATTTGGGCTCGAGCCACGCGCGGATGGCTTCAAAGGACTCGTAAGGCAGCGCCAGCGTGCCGTCGCGAAACGACCTCTGGCTGA
Source organism: Methylopila musalis (assembly GCF_042679725.1). Classification (NCBI taxonomy): domain Bacteria; kingdom Pseudomonadati; phylum Pseudomonadota; class Alphaproteobacteria; order Hyphomicrobiales; family Methylopilaceae; genus Methylopila; species Methylopila musalis. The sequence continues at coordinate 4,033 of NZ_JBHTMX010000079.1, read as the reverse complement.
CGATCTCGAAAACATCCGTGGCGTCTTCGCCCCGCATGGCGCGGATCGTGACGTTCATTTCGACCTCCGTGGGCGGATTGCGACATCCTCCCCCCTCGTGATCGAAACGACCGACCGCGCCTCGTCCCTCATCGGAGAGCGCGGCGCGGCGTCTTCACAGCGTCAGGCGAAGCTGCCGTGGCAGTGCTTGAACTTGCGGCCCGAGCCGCAGGGGCAGGGCGCGTTGCGGCCGACGCCGGACCAGGTGGTCGGGTCGTTCGGGTTCACGTCCGCGGGCCACTGGCCGCTGGCTTCGGCCGCATAGGCGGGCTCGGCCAGCGCCATCTCGTTCTCGCCGGTCAGCGGGTCCTGATGGATCGCGTGCATTTCGGGCAGCGCCTCGTCGGCGAGCGGCGGCGGCGACTGCACCAGCTCCACCCGCGTCAGCTGGGCGGTGACGGTCTCGCGCAGGCGGCCGAGCATGGCCTGGAACAGCTCGAACGCCTCGGACTTGTACTCGTTGAGCGGGTCGCGCTGGGCGTAGCCGCGCAGGCCGATGACCTGACGCAGGTGATCGAGCGTGGCGAGGTGCTCGCGCCACAGATGGTCCAGCGTCTGCAGCAGAACCGCCTTCTCGATCTGGTTGGTGATGTCCGGGCCGAAGCGCCCCGCGCGCTCCTCCGCCGCGGCGTCGGCCGCCTTGGTGATGCGCTCGCGGATCTCGTCGTCGGCGATGCCTTCCTCCGCCGCCCAGGCGACGATCGGCAGGTCGAGGTTCAGCACCTCGCGCACCTCCTCCTCGAGCTCGGCGGAGCTCCACTGCTCGGGATAGGCGTTTTCAGGGATGTGCTTGGAGACGACGTCGTCGATCACGTCATGGCGCATCTCGGCGATCTGGGGCGAGATCGACGGCGCCGACAGGAACTCGAGCCGCTGCTCGAACACCGCCTTGCGCTGGTCGTTCATGACGTTGTCGTACTTGAGGAGGTTCTTGCGGATGTCGAAGTTCCGCGCCTCCACCTTCTTCTGGGCCTTCTCCAGCGCCTTGTTCACCCAGGGGTGGACGATGGCCTCGCCCTCCTGGATGCCGAGCTTCTGCAGCATGCCGTCGATGCGCTGGGAGCCGAAGATGCGCATCAGGTCGTCGTCGAGCGACAGGAAGAAGTGGCTGCGGCCGGGATCGCCCTGACGGCCGGAGCGGCCGCGGAGCTGGTTGTCGATGCGGCGGCTCTCATGCCGCTCGGTGCCCATGACGAACAGGCCGCCGGCGGCGAGCGCCTTCTGCTTCTTCTCCGCGATGTCGGCCTTGATGGCGGCGAGCCTGGCCTCGCGCTCCGGGCCTTCGGGGATGTCCGCGAGCTCGCGCTCGATCCGCATGTCCAGATTGCCGCCGAGCTGAATGTCGGTGCCGCGGCCCGCCATGTTGGTGGCGATGGTGACCGCGCCCGGCACGCCGGCGTCGGCGATGATGTGGGCTTCCTGCTCGTGGTAGCGGGCGTTCAGCACCTGATGGGGCACGCCCTCGCGCTTCAGCGCCTCGGACAGCTGCTCGGACTTCTCGATCGAGGTGGTGCCCACCAGCACCGGCTGGCCGCGCTCCGCGCAGTCGCGGATCAGGGCGATGATCGCGCCCTCCTTCTCGCGGGCGGTGCGGTAGACCTCGTCGTGGTCGTCCTTGCGCGCCACCGGCAGGTTGGTCGGGATCTCGACCACCTCGAGCCCGTAGATGTCGAGCAGCTCCTCGGCCTCGGTGAGCGCCGTGCCGGTCATGCCCGACAGCTTGTGATACATGCGGAAGTAGTTCTGGAACGTGATCGAGGCGAGCGTCTGGTTCTCGGGCTGGATCTTGGCCCGCTCTTTCGCTTCGAGCGCCTGATGCAGGCCCTCGGAGAAGCGCCGGCCCGGCATCATGCGGCCGGTGAACTCGTCGATGATCACCACCTCGTCGTTGCGGACGATGTAGTCCTTGTCCTTCGAGAACAGCTTGTGGGCGCGCAGCGCCTGGTTCACGTGGTGGACGACGGTGACGTTCTCGACGTCGTAGAGGTTTTCGCCCTTCAGCAGCCCGGCCTCGGCCAGCAGGCGCTCGATGTGCTCGTTGCCGGCCTCGGTCAGGGTCGCGGTGCGCTGCTTCTCGTCGACTTCGTAGTCCTCCGCCACGAGCTGCGGCACGAGCGCGTCCACCGCGACGTAAAGGTCGGAGCGGTCCTCCATCGGGCCGGAGATGATCAGCGGCGTGCGAGCCTCGTCCACCAGGATCGAGTCCACCTCGTCGACGATGGCGAAGTAGTGCCCGCGCTGCACCATCGACGGCACGTCGTACTTCATGTTGTCGCGCAGATAGTCGAAGCCGAGCTCGTTGTTGGTGGCGTAGGTGATGTCGCAGGCGTAGGCGTCGCGACGCTCGTCGTCGTCGAGCCCGTGGACGATCACGCCGACGCTGAGGCCGAGGAAGCCGTGCACCCGGCCCATCATGCCGCTGTCGCGCTGGGCCAGATAGTCGTTCACGGTGACCACGTGGACGCCCTTGCCGGCGAGGGCGTTGAGATAGGCGGCGAGCGTCGAGACCAGCGTCTTGCCTTCGCCGGTCTTCATCTCGGCGATGCGGCCCTCATGCAGCGTCATGCCGCCCATGAGCTGCACGTCGAAATGGCGCTGGCCGAGCACGCGCTTCGCGGCCTCCCGCACCACCGCGAAGGCGGGAACGAGCAGGTCGTCCAGCGTCTTTCCGGCGGCGAGTTGGGCGCGGAACTCGGCGGTCTTGGCGCGGAGCTGCTCGTCGGTCAGGGCCGAGATCTCCGGCTCCAGCGCGTTGATCGCGGCGACGCGCGGGCGCAACGCCTTGACGCGGCGGTCGTTGGACGAACCGAAGAGACGTCGGGTGAGACCGCCGAACATGGGCGAACCTTTCTTTTGGCGCCGGAGCGCGTCGTGTGGCCGGCGGGGCGCGAACCTCCCCGGCCGACCGGCCCGAAGACCCCGAAACTCCCTCGATTTCGAGACGCTTCGCGTGCCTTGTGCGGCAGCGGTCGAGATAAGAGGGACCCCGAGGGTTGTCAATGTGAGCCCTTTCGGACACTCTCCCGCGCCATCGGGGCGGAACGACGCTCAAATCGGAAGGTTCTCATGGCTTTTTGCATTTCGTCGGGCCGCCGGACGGCCGCGCTCGGCGCCTCGCTCGCACTGGTTCTCGCCGCGACGGCGGCCCTCGCGCAGACGCCGCCCGCCCCGGCCGCCGCGCAGGCCGTGGACCCCAAGACGGTGCTCGCGACCGTGGACGGCGAAGAGGTGACGGCCGGCGAGGTGGAGATCGCGCAGGAGGACCTGCAGCAGTCGACCGCCTCCATGACCGACGCCCAGCGCCGCGACTACGCGCTGAACTACCTGATCGACCTCAAGATCGCGGCCAACGCCGCCGAGAAGGAGAAGGTCGGCGACAGCGACGACTTCAAGCGCCGCATGACCTATCTGCACGACCGCGCGCTGATGGAGGAGCTGCTTCAGCGCACCGCCAAGGCCGCCGTCACCGACGAGGCCCTGCGCAAGCTCTATGACGACACCGTCAAGAACCTGAAGCCCGAGGCCGAGGTGCGCGCCAGCCACATCCTGGTGAAGACCGAGGACGAGGCGAAGAAGGTGAAGGAGCGGCTTGCCAAGGGCGAGGACTTCGCCAAGATCGCGAACGAGGTCTCCACCGATCCCGGCTCCGCCAAGCAGGGCGGCGATCTGGGCTTCTTCGGCAAGGGCCAGATGGTGCCGGCCTTCGACGAAGCCGCCTTCAAGGCCGAGCCCAACGTGGTGTCCGAGCCGGTGAAGACCCAGTTCGGCTACCACGTCATCAAGGTGACCGAGAAGCGCGAGCGGCCGGTGCCGACCTTCGAGCAGGTCAAGCCGCAGATCGAACAGTATGTGGTGCGCACCGCCCAGCAGGATCTCGTGCTGAAGCTGCGCGGCCAGTCCAAGGTGGAGCGCACCGAGGCCGGCAAGCCCGCCGAGGCGCCCGCCGCGCCCGCGATCGCTCCGGGCCAGGCGCCCGCGCCGGACACCGCTCCGG